>NZ_JAUOET010000066.1:0-541 GCF_031932075.1 Shewanella sp. SP1S2-4 | reverse complement strand
CGCAATTTTGAATCAATCGCCAGATTAAGTAACGCTAACTCAGCAATATTATGTTCTAACTCCAAACGAGTACGAATGCGCCAAATCTCTTCCAATTTAAAAGGTCGTTTTTGTCCCATTGGATGACCTTTATTCCAAGCGTCCATACAAACCTCCTCAGGTTGTAATGAATAGACACTTGAAGTATAGGAAATAGCGCTCTTAACTGAACAAATATGGATTATAAAATCTCATGCATAAATAAAATTAAAGCGGAGTCTAAAAATGAAGCGCTGAATTACTTTGGGGCAATAGCTTTTTAGCTAATCGAACAGCGATAGGGTTAATTAAGATTGGCATTGTTGCAACTGTGACCGTTGGCGGCATGGATGCCGTCGTCGAGCCCTCAGGGACGAGTTTATGGCGAGTCACAGGGGAAACAATGACAATTCATGCTGCAAACTGACAACAAAGTTATCTTGCTTTGGGGCAATAGCCTTTTAGCAGAACGGGCAGCGAGAGGATTAGTTAGGATTGGCGTAATTACGGAAGTGACCGTAGG
>NZ_JAUOET010000065.1:0-603 GCF_031932075.1 Shewanella sp. SP1S2-4 | reverse complement strand
CGTGACCAACGTTAATGACGCACCGACCATCAGTTCAACGGCCATCACTGCTGCCACTCAAGATGCGGCGTACAGCTACAACTTTGCGGCTGCGGATACCGATGTGGGCGATGTACTGACATTGAGCGCGGTGACTAAACCAAGCTGGTTGAGCTTCAATGCGGCCACTGGATTGTTAAGTGGCACGCCAAGCAATGCCGATGTGGGTGCACACCCAGTAACACTGCGGGTGACGGATACGGACGGCTTAACGGCAGAGCAAAGCTTCAGCATTACCGTGACCAACGTCAACGATGCGCCGACGATTAGTTCAACGGCCATCACTGCTGCCACTCAAGATGCGGCGTACAGCTATAGCTTTGCGGCGAGTGATACCGATGTGGGCGATGTACTGACATTGAGCGCGGTGGCTAAACCAAGCTGGTTGAGCTTCAATGCGGCTACTGGATTGTTAAGTGGCACGCCAGGCAATGCCGATGTGGGCGCGCACCCCGTATTACTGCGGGTGACCGACACGGACGGCTTAACTGCTGACCAGTCCTTTAGCATTACCGTGACCAACGTCAACGATGCGCCGACGATTAGTTCAACGGCTATCACTGC
>NZ_JAUOET010000064.1:0-730 GCF_031932075.1 Shewanella sp. SP1S2-4 | reverse complement strand
GTTGCAACAATGCCAATCTTAATTAACACTTCTGCTGTTCGTTTAGCTAAAAAGCTATTGCCCCAAAGCTTGTTTCGCCTCTTTTAACTAGCTCCTCCAGCTACAGGTTTGTTGACCAAACTTTAGTAATGAGTGAAAGTTAGTATTGATTGCCATTCGTTCTACCTAAACGAGGATTTCATGGGGAAACCATTAGTTATCTGCAGTATCCTAGGGTTACTTCTAGGAGCGTTCATTTCACTATTGGATGTGGACGATTCTCTAAATGGCCTTTTAATTTCGATTGTGGCTTGTATAGCTGCGGGCTACATAACTGTCTATACAGTTAGAGATTATCCTAACCTATATTCGCTTGTCACGGTTTCAACGACCGTTCCGCTTTTGTTAATCAGTTATGGGATAAGAGATGGTTTAGCCTACACACTGGGTGTAGCATTTATATATGGAATTTGTTCCGTTCAGCTGTTCCTAGCATTAAGAAATTCTTTTCATAATGCAAAAGTTATTTTTAAAAGCTTTAAACCTCGTAAACGCTAAAATGTGGATGCCCCATTCCAATTTGGAACAAAGACCCCATCCACTCTTCATTCACTAGATTTGCCCTATGTAAAGTTATCTGAAAGAGTTTGGAAGTAAGCTTTTCTAACATTATGCGCCATTTGGAAATCTAATATCCCGTTGTTTTATTAACTTATTGATTTGTTAATTGAACTGCTGATCGAAAGGTTGC
>NZ_JAUOET010000063.1:0-738 GCF_031932075.1 Shewanella sp. SP1S2-4 | reverse complement strand
TGAGTGTTCACACAGATTTGCTTGATAGAAGAAAGAGTAAAAGATGGGTCTGTAGCTCAGCTAGTTAGCACCCCAATCCCTTCATAAAGAGTAGGGTGAGGTCGGTGGTTCTAGATGAACTTAGATTTATCAATAAGATGGGTCTGTAGCTCAGCTGGTTAGAGCGCACCCCTGATAAGGGTGAGGTCGGTGGTTCAAGTCCACTCTGACCCACCAAATCTTCGTTCTCCTTTATTAAATTAACACTCGTTTAGTGAACTAAACGTTGCGTTAATTTGCCGCGGATAACTCGATTTGGCAAACCAATCCTTTAGAGGTTTGGAACATCTTACTTACTCGCACTGCATGTAAATGGGGCTATAGCTCAGCTGGGAGAGCGCCTGCCTTGCACGCAGGAGGTCTGCGGTTCGATCCCGCATAGCTCCACCATTTACACCTTATTCTGACTTTATTGCAAAGTACTAAGGCATATGCATTATGGATAGAGATGCCAAAGATAAACTGAAAAATTATCTTTGGCTTTTTTAAGCCCGCTCTTTAACAATTTGGAAAGCTGATAGTATTTAATTGCATGAGTCTGTCATGTGATTAATTACAAAACGTTTAATGCGAAAGCATTGAACATGAGTTCTCAAACACTTTATTAAGTGTCTTGAATATTCAATAGTAAATTATTCTTTGCTGAATAGTTTACGTCTAAGGCGCGTCCACTTCTTTGGTCAGAAGTGAGACAAGTAA
>NZ_JAUOET010000062.1:0-790 GCF_031932075.1 Shewanella sp. SP1S2-4 | reverse complement strand
AATGCAGACGGCAGCTATAGCTTCGACCCCAGCCACGCCAGTTACCAGCACCTGGCTGCGGGCCAGACGCAGGATGTGGTCATCCCGATCACGGTGACCGACGGCTCAGGCGCGACGGCCACGCAGAATCTGACGATCAGGCTGACCGGCACTAATGATGCAGCCCGCATCAGCGGCACAGATATTGGTCGGGTCGTCGAAGACCAGACCCTGTCCGCCAGCGGACAGCTGCAAATCAGCGACACGGACGACGGCCAGGCTCACTTCATAGCCCAGACCGCCACAGCAGGCAGTTACGGCAGTCTGACACTCGGCGAAGACGGACACTGGCAGTATCAACTGGACAACAGCAAGCCCGAAGTCCAGGCGCTCAAAAGCACCGATACCGCCACCGACAGCTTCACGGTGCACAGCGCCGACGGCAGCAGCCACAGCATCACGGTCACCATCCAGGGGCAACGCGATAACGTCGTCATTGGCGGCGTGGATGTTGGCGTGGTGAAGGAAGACGTGTCGGCGGTCACCGGCGGGCATCTGGTGGCAACCGGCGAAAGCGCGGAATTCGTGCCCTTGCAGCAGCGCACCACGCTGGGCAATTTTGCGATGGATGCCAGCGGCGCCTGGACCTACACACTAGACAACAGCCGCGTCGGCACTCAGTCACTCAAGGCTGGTGAAACGGCCACAGACACGGTCACCATCACCCACACCGACGGCACCACCCACACCGTCACCGTCACGATCATGGGCACGAACGATGCGCCAGTGCTCAGCGCCCAGATCCAAGCCG
>NZ_JAUOET010000061.1:0-796 GCF_031932075.1 Shewanella sp. SP1S2-4 | reverse complement strand
GCTGCCAAAGAATCGCTCAACAACGGCATTATCCCAACACGCCCCCACATCACCCATGCTGGCTCGGATACCATAGCTCAATAGCAGCCTACCGAATTGCTTACTGGTATATTGCGAGCCTCGGTCACTGTGGAATACCAGCCCTCGCGCTGGTTGTCGCAGGTTGTAGGCTTTTATTAATGCCTTAGATATCAAATCTGTGGTCATGCGTTTATCTATGTGCCATCCCACAATCCGGCGTGAATATAAATCCATCACCACTGCCAAATACATCCAGCCTTCACCCGTCTTTAAATAGGTCACGTCACCCGCCCAGACCTGATTAGCCGATACTGGATTAAAGTTCATGTTTAACAGGTTATCTGCCACTGCATCTGAGTGTTTCCGCTGCGTAGTCACCTTGTAAGCACGTCGTTGGGTTGCTTTGAGTCGAAGGCGGTGCATAATTTTACGAACGAGATAGCGACCAACCTGGTAGCCTTCCTTGCGCAATTTTTTCACCATTTCACGATTCCCTAAGCTGCCTCGACTTTGCTTAAATAGCTGTCGAACAAGGCGATAAAGCTTCAGTGTTTCAAGGCTTATCACGTTTGCAGGGCGCTTATGCCAATCGTAATAACCTGATTTACTTACACTCATTACTCGACATAACAGTGCTACAGGAAACAGGTTGGATTGCCGTTTGATGAAACGAAATTTTACTTCATTTCTTTCGCAAAGAAGGCGCTGGCCTTTTTTAGAATTTCTTTCTCCATTCGTAATCCTTTGTTTTCTCTACGTAATCGCTTTAGCTCAT
>NZ_JAUOET010000060.1:0-914 GCF_031932075.1 Shewanella sp. SP1S2-4 | reverse complement strand
ACCTACTTTCGTACCTGCTCGACGTGTATGTCTCGCAGTTAAGCTGGCTTATGCCATTGCACTAACCGTACGATGTCCGACCGTACTTAGCCAACCTTCGTGCTCCTCCGTTACTCTTTGGGAGGAGACCGCCCCAGTCAAACTACCCACCAGGCACTGTCCCTAATCCCGATAAGGGACCTAGGTTAGAACATCAAAACTACAAGGGTGGTATTTCAAGGACGACTCCATCATGACTAGCGTCACAACTTCAAAGTCTCCCACCTATCCTACACATGTAGGTTCAATGTTCAGTGCCAAGCTATAGTAAAGGTTCACGGGGTCTTTCCGTCTAGCCGCGGGTATACGGCATCTTCACCGCAATTTCAACTTCACTGAGTCTCGGCTGGAGACAGCGTGGCCATCATTACGCCATTCGTGCAGGTCGGAACTTACCCGACAAGGAATTTCGCTACCTTAGGACCGTTATAGTTACGGCCGCCGTTTACCGGGGCTTCGATCATGAGCTTCTCTTGCGATAACCCAATCAATTAACCTTCCGGCACCGGGCAGGCGTCACACCGTATACTTCCTCTTGCGAGTTTGCACAGTGCTGTGTTTTTGATAAACAGTTGCAGCCACCTGGTATCTGCGACTCCCGTCAGCTTAGAGAGCAAGTCTCATCACCAACAGGAGCGTACCTTCTCCCGAAGTTACGGTACCATTTTGCCTAGTTCCTTCAGCCGAGTTCTCTCAAGCGCCTTGGTATTCTCTACCCGACCACCTGTGTCGGTTTGGGGTACGATTCCCACTAACCTGAAGCTTAGAAGATTTTCCTGGAAGCATGGCATCAACTACTTCAGTCCCTTAGGACCTCGTCATCAGCTCTCAGTGTGTACATTAAAGTACGTGTCCCCGGATTTGCCTAAGAACAC
>NZ_JAUOET010000059.1:0-938 GCF_031932075.1 Shewanella sp. SP1S2-4 | reverse complement strand
TGGCAGCCTTGATCTGAATGAAATATCAAGTTTTTAGGCTTCCCACGTGATTCAAAGGCCATATCTAAGGCCTTCACCGTTAACTCAGTATCCGGTGAAAATGACATCGCCCAACCGATGGCTTTTCTCGAAAATAAATCCAGCACAACCGCTAAATAACACCAACGATTACCCGCCCAAATATACGTCACATCGCCACACCAAACGGTGTTTGGTTCGACAACTGCAAATTGTCGTTTGAGTACATTTGGGATGGTCACATGCTCATTTTCAGCCTTCTTATAGCGATGCTTGGATTGTTGGCAACTCACTAAGCCAAGCTTTTTCATTAACCGAGTCGCCCGATAACGGCTTAACGTAAAGCCACGTTCAGAAGCGATGGTGGCTATACTTCGCGCACCCGCAGACTCCTTACTTTCAGCATGTATCGCTTTGATTTCACATTCTAAACGCCGCTGCTCAGGCGTCACCACAAGCTCACAGCTTGCCCAATAACGGTAGCTACTTCGGTTCACGTTGAATACGTGACATAACACTGAAATAGGGTATTTATTGCTCTGATTGAGTTTCTCGATTATCGAGAAGTGTTCAGCGAGTCCGACATCAATAGAGCCGTAGCCTTTTTTAAGATTTCTTTCTCGAGATTTATCCGCTCAATTTCACGTTTAAGTGCCCTGATTTCAATCTGCTCAGGTGTCATGGGTGAGGCTTTAGGAGCAAGCCCTTGGCGCTCAACCTGAAGCTGTGTTACCCACTTACTGACTGTCGATTTACCCACGTTCATGGCTTTCGCGGCCGCTTCTTGTGTGTAACCTTGATCTATGACTAATTGAGCTGTTTCAAGCTTAATGGCGGCGCTATATCGTGCACGTTTACTTTTATTCATGTTGTCACCTAAATGGGTTATGAGGGGATCATAACATTTCTTATTAGGTGGC
>NZ_JAUOET010000058.1:0-1120 GCF_031932075.1 Shewanella sp. SP1S2-4 | reverse complement strand
CTACCAACGCCGCGCTAGCCTAGCCTTCTCCGTCTCTCCATCGCAGTTAGCGGAAGTACAGAAATATTAATCTGTTTCCCATCGATTACGCCTTTCGGCCTCACCTTAGGGGTCGACTCACCCTGCCCCGATTAACGTTGGACAGGAACCCTTGGTCTTTCGGCGAGGGGGTTTTTCACCCCCTTTATCGTTACTCATGTCAGCATTCGCACTTCTGATACCTCCAGCGTGGGTTACCCCTTCACCTTCAACGGCTTACAGAACGCTCCTCTACCGCGCACAGTAAACTGTGCACCCGTAGCTTCGGTGACTAGCTTAGCCCCGTTACATCTTCCGCGCAGGCCGACTCGACTAGTGAGCTATTACGCTTTCTTTAAATGATGGCTGCTTCTAAGCCAACATCCTAGCTGTCTAAGCCTTCCCACATCGTTTCCCACTTAGCTAGTACTTTGGGACCTTAGCTGACGGTCTGGGTTGTTTCCCTTTTGACGACGGACGTTAGCACCCGCCGTCTGTCTCCCGAGTAGTACTCATTGGTATTCGGAGTTTGCAAAGGGTTGGTAAGTCGGGATGACCCCCTAGCCTTAACAGTGCTCTACCCCCAATGGTATTCGCTCGAGGCGCTACCTAAATAGCTTTCGAGGAGAACCAGATATCTCCCGGTTTGATTGGCCTTTCACCCCCAGCCACAAGTCATCCGCTAATTTTTCAACATTAGTCGGTTCGGTCCTCCAGTTGATGTTACTCAACCTTCAACCTGCCCATGGCTAGATCACCGGGTTTCGGGTCTACACCTTGCAACTAAACGCGCAGTTAACACTCGGTTTCCCTACGGCTCCGCTATTCGCTTAACCTCGCTACAAAATGTAAGTCGCTGACCCATTATACAAAAGGTACGCAGTCACGGTCTCAAGAACCGCTCCCACTGCTTGTACGTATACGGTTTCAGGTTCTATTTCACTCCCCTCACAGGGGTTCTTTTCGCCTTTCCCTCACGGTACTGGTTCACTATCGGTCAGTCAGGAGTATTTAGCCTTGGAGGATGGTCCCCCCATATTCAAACAGGATGTCACGTGTCCCGCCTTACTCGTTTTCATCAATGGTTAGTTTTCATGTACGG
>NZ_JAUOET010000057.1:0-1152 GCF_031932075.1 Shewanella sp. SP1S2-4 | reverse complement strand
GTATTACCTGTTACTTCATTATCTGTAGTCGTGTTTTTGGGGTGAGTTTAATACTCGATTTTTACATATTAACAAGGCCGATATTCGCTGCGATGAAACAGCATAGCCCAGATGATCCGTGCCAATTTGTTTGCAATTGCTACTGCCGCTTTCTGTTTACCTCGCCGCTCAATCACCTTTAAGGCCCATACGGAGATCCTGTCATTACTCTTACTTGCATAGCGAATAATCGACCAAGCTCCCTGGATCAGTTGCCGCCGTAGATAGCTGTTACCTCGTTTGGTTATGCCGCTTAATTTCTGTTTTCCCCCACTGGAAAACTCTTTAGGAACCAGTCCTAAATTTGCAGAAAAATGCCGAGCACCATGATAGCCTGAGCCATCTCCGGCAAATGACACCGCGGCAGTGGCAATTATTTCTGCAACGCCTCTTATACCCATTAGTCGCTTGGCATCTGGGTGCGTTCTTGCCTGCAGTTTGATGTCTTTTTCCAGTGAACCTATTGCAACGTTGATCGCACGCAACTCTTCCATCAGCTCACGCATGTATTGACGTGCAATCGTAGTGAGTTGATTACTAGCATCCTCAAGTAATTCCGGCAGCAAAAGATTCAATGGATTACGTCCTTTAGGGAGGGCTATTCCATATTCACTTAGTAAGCCTCTAATTTGATTGGTTAGTGCAGTGCGTATTCTGATCCGGCGCTCGCGAATTCTGTGGGTAATGATGATATCAACCTGCGCTAAGGTTCTCGGCTGGACGAAAATCAGGTTTGGTCTCTGCGCTGCCTCACAAATAGCGAAGGCATCATTGCGATCGTTCTTATTGCCTTTGACAAATGGCTTAACATGCTGAGGCGGGATCAGTTTGACATCATGCCCGAGAGAAAGTAACTCTCTGCCCCAATAGTTAGAGCCACTGCAGGCTTCCATCGCAATAGTGGCATCAGGGTAAGTACGCAGAAAAGTCAGGAGCTGAACACGTTTAATCGAACGGTTAAAAACACTCTTGCCTGCTTGATTAACGCCACATACTTGGAAGATATTTTTTGCGAGATCAATTCCTATTAGTGTAACTTTCATTTTGGACACCTTTTGTTGTTATTGAACGTGCAAATTCAATATGGCGTAAATGACGCCTACTTCACAAGAG
>NZ_JAUOET010000056.1:0-1278 GCF_031932075.1 Shewanella sp. SP1S2-4 | reverse complement strand
CAGAAAGAGGACGGGTCCACTTATGAAGATTACTACAATTGGTTTAGATATCGCAAAGTCTGTTTTTCATGCTGTTGGTGTCGATAAAGCTGGCAAGTTAATTAAAAAGAAAATGCTTAGACGCAAAGACTTGCTACCTTTTATCGCTCAAATTGAGCCGTGCCTAATTGTGATGGAAGCCTGTAGTGGCGCAAATTACTGGGCCAGAGAATTTGAGCTGTTGGGCCACAGCGTTAAGTTAATTGCTCCTCAATTTGTCGTGCCTTTTCGACAAGGTAACAAAAATGACTACAACGATGCCTTAGCCATCGCTGAAGCTGCGCAGCGACCCAACATGCGGTTTGTAAAACCCAAAAGCGTCGAGCAGCAAGATGTGCAACTGCTCCACCGAATGCGCGAACGATTAACTAAACAATCAACCGCCTTAATCAACCAAGTGCGAGGGATGTTAGCGGAATACGGCATTGTGATGACCAAAAGTAAATCGGCTTTTAAAGTACAGTTCCCAGATATTTTAGCGGATGAAACCAATGCGCTGACCACCAAAGGTCGGGCCATTTTTTATCAGTTATATGAAGAGTTTAGTGATATAGAAAAACGGCTTAAGGGTTGTGACGTTCAAGTGCTCACAGAAACTAAGAACAATGTGATTTGCCAGCGTTTAGAGACTATCCCTGGCATTGGTCCAGTCACCGCTACCGCCTTTTATGCCGCCGCAGGTGATGGTAAAGATTTCAGTAATGGCAGGCACTTTTCAGCTTGGTGTGGCTTGGTTCCCAAACAACACAGCAGCGGAGGTAAAGAAAACCTCCTTGGGATAAGCAAGCGGGGAAATGCGTATTTACGCACCCTGTTCATCCACGGCGCCAGAGCGGTGTTGCAACACAGCCAGAATAAGCAAGATAAGTTTAGTTGCTGGGCAATCCAGTTAGCAGAGCGCCGAGGTTTTAACCGAGCCTGTGTGGCCGTCGCCAATAAGCTCGCGAGAATGGCATGGGTTATCGCGGCGCGTAACGAAGAGTATCGGCTTCCAGTATAGAACTGAATTTATTTTTAATGATTAACCAACCAGCAAGTTGCTATGACACTTGATTTGATGATGAGACAGTCAGACTGATCTACTGAAAACCTTACGGAGGCATAGGCTCATTACGAAGCCGCAAGGATGATAAGGACAGTAGAAGCAGATATCCATCAGGGCCAGAGGCATACCTCAATAACAGGCCGAATATATGGGTGCAATGAACTCTTCTCAAAATCGCTATCGAATGTCTTGCA
>NZ_JAUOET010000055.1:0-1301 GCF_031932075.1 Shewanella sp. SP1S2-4 | reverse complement strand
TCAGCACCTAAGCTTGCAGTATTATGCCAAGCTTAAAGCTGACAAATAGTTCTGGAGGTTTCCATCATGGATATTAAAGTTATTGGTATCGATTTAGCCAAAAATGTTTTTCAAGTTTGTGTTTGTCTTATGGATAACTCTGTCATGAGTAACAAAAAGGTTAACAGAAACAAGCTGCTCGATAAAATTAGACAATTCCCCGAAGGTAGCCTTATTGCTATGGAGGCCTGTGGTACGGCGCATTACTGGGGAAGACAATTTCAAGCTCTTGGTTATCAAGTGCAATTGATCCCTGCTCAACATGTTAAACCATTTGTTGCAAATCAAAAGAATGATGCCAACGATGCCCTCGCTATATGCGAAGCGGTTTTCAGACCTAATATCCACATGGTTCCAGTTAAAACTGTTGAGCAACAAGACATTAAAGCATTACGTTGTGTACGTAGTCGTCTCGTTCAAAATCGAACCGCCATGGTCAATCAAATTCGAAGCCTAGCGAGCGAGTCTGGTGTGATCTTCTCTGTCGGCAGGTTGCAATTACAAGCGTCACTTAGCCGTATTTTAGCAAATAATGAGCATGAACTGTCTCATACGCTTCATTACCTGTTAAAATTTTTATATGAAGATTTATGTGTTTTAAATGAGAGAATTAATCAAATCGAGCGCGACATTAAAGCGCTATGTCAAATCCAACCTCGCTACAATGCATTGCTGTCGATCCCTGGCTTTGGACCATTAGTCACAGCAAGCTTTATGAGTGAATTAGGTTCGGGTCATCAATTTAAAAATGGCCGGCAATTATCTGCATGGTGTGGCTTAGTGCCATCGCAATCGAGTTCTGGTGGAAAAGTTCGACTAGGATCGATCACGAAAAATGGCAGCTCAGAACTACGTGTTTTGCTCATCCACGGCGCCAGAGCCGTTGGCCGATTTGCGAGCAAACGTGATGATAGACTTGGGCGATGGTTTAATGCACTTGCGTTAAGGCAAGGTCGACACAAAGCCGTTGTCGCATTGGCCAATAAAATAGCGCGTATAGGATGGCGGATCCTCACGAGTAACGATAATTTCGACGTTAATAAAGCGTTTGCGTAAGACGTTAAGCATCACGTAAAAGTTTACATGCACTGATGAATAAACGGTCAACCGTACCTATTAGAGCCTGACTTGACCAAGGCATTAAATGCCGATGTAGTGATAAGGTAATGGGTTTCGGATTTACATCATGGCGCGGGTAAAAAGCCTATTTAGACGCCGAATATATGGTAGTGAACCAATCATTCAAAAGTGTTGTAAAAGCT
>NZ_JAUOET010000054.1:0-3854 GCF_031932075.1 Shewanella sp. SP1S2-4 | reverse complement strand
GGTGCAGTGCTCTCCTCGATAGATATCAACGGTGTGACCACCATCAATACCGTGAATTTTATCGGCAAAATCACCAGCAGCGGCAGCGCTAAAGGGGCCACAGTTGTCACGCCAACCGTGTATAGCAGTATGGAATGGTTAACTGGCAATTATGCCTACAGCGTCACGCAGCGCAGCAGTGGCCAACCGGAAACCATCGTCTATTTTGACAGCTTAAATCGAGAGGTGAAGACCGTTACGGCTGGATTTGCAGGGGATATTATTACTGCAAAACGCTATGACGTTAGAGGCAATTTGGTAAGCGAGACTCGGCCAACCCAATCCTATGGGGCGGCTGAAGTCGTGCAATATCAAGATTTTGACGTACTAGGCCGACCCAGTCGCAAATTGTATGACGATGGCATGGTCTCTTATCAATCGCAATACACTTATGTTGATGGTATTCGAACCGATATCAATGTCTCGGGCGACTTTAATCTCCAAATGAGTCGCAGCTATAACAGCTTGGGCCAATTACTGAGTACAACCGATGCCAAAGGACATCACAGCTATTTTGCTTATAATGCCACCGGTTTACCGGTACTCATTCAAGATGTGCTCGGCAGTCGTATTACTGCGCAGTATGATGATTTGGGGCGCAAGGCATGATTTGATGACCCCAATATGGGTAAGTGGTTATTCAGTTACAATCAGTTTGGCGAGTTAGCTACCCAAACTGATGCGCGTAATCTCGTCACCACGTTTACCTACGACAAACTGGGCAGACAAACAAAGCAAACCAATACCCAAACTACACGCACTTGGGTGTATGACACCACGGTCGGTAATGGCAAGTTGTATCAAGCCAGTGTTACAGGGCACACGCAAACCCACAGTTACGATACCGCGGGGCGGATGATACAAACCATCACGCAAATGGGCGGCCTTAACTTAACTGAAAAGTATGTCTACGACAGTCAATTTGGCCGCCTCAAGGCCATGGCCTTCCCCAGTGGTGAGCATGTTGCTTACCGTTTCAATGATAACGGCTATCTGATTGAAGACTATCAACGCTTTACCGATGGCAGTGAATTGTCTCTACGCACGGTTGAGGCATACAGTGCCTTAGGGAGTATCAACCAGCAACGATTCAGCAACGATTCAGCAACGGTAAGATACAACAATTCTTCCGCAATGAAGCGGGCTCTCCACTTTCGATTTGTACCAGTAATAACGGCAGTTGTAGCACGGTCGGTATTCAGTATCTTAACTATGACTACGATGCTATGGGCAATCTGGTTCGGCAAGAAAATGCCATCGCTCGCTTTGCAGAGGATTATACCTACGATGAACTGATGCGGGTCGATAATTCCACCAAAACCGTTAAAGGCACCCCGTATGCGCCTATCAATTATGACTATGATGCCGCGGGGAATATTCTGGTCAAAGGTGATTATGGCAGCAGTTATCTCTATGGTAACGTGGGTAAAGGTTTAGGGGGTAATGCAGGCCCAAACGCGATACGGCAGTTTATTCGCGGCGGTACAACCTACAACTTTACCTATGATAACAATGGTAATCGGTTAATTGGCGATGGGGCGACCTTAACCTACGATGACCAAAACAAGCCGTTAACTGTAGTACGTAATGGCACTACCAGTACCTTTAGTTATGATGCGAATGGTCAGCGCTATAAACAGGTTAAGCAGCAAGGTAGCAGCATCACCACTACCTACTATGTAGGCAGTTTTGAGCGTGAGGTCAGCAGCGGTGCCACCATCGATAAAACTTACATCGGTGACCACACCATCAAGATGAAAGCCCATGTGGGGAGCTTAGGCAATCAGTCACCGTTGCAGCATGTCTTAAGGGACCACTTAGGCAGTGTCGATACCTTAATCGATGGACAAACGGGTGCTGTCCTGCAATACCGGGGTTATGATGTGTTCGGCCGGCCACAGGATATTGCCGCAGGCAATGTATTACTGACGGCCTGGCAAGGCGTGACTAAGGGCTACACCAATCACGAGCATTTGAATGAGCAGCAGTTAATTCATATGAACGGGCGGATTTACGATTTCAACGTCGGGCGTTTCTTAAGTGTTGACCCGTTCTTGCAGTTCCCCGAGAACAGCCAGAGTGCTAACCCATATTCGTATATCCTCAATAACCCTATGAGCGGGACAGATCCGACGGGGTATGCAGCGACTGGTGGCGGTTGTACTACAGGCTCAAATACAGGTTTTAAAGGGTTTTGTACCTCAGTGCAGTTGGCAGATACTGAGTCAAAGAAGAAAAAGAGCAAAGTTGCTAACGGAGAGAATAACGACCAAAATTCAATCAGACCACAACTTGTAAATAAACCAGCCGAAGTTGGAAAACAAGATAATGCGAACATAGAGCTTAATACATCAGCTGAAGCCGCAACAGCAGATACGTTTAGACTTCCAATGTTACCGTCAGGTGCTCCTGACGAAGTTAATTTGACAGAATTGAACAGTAGGTTGCAAGGTCTTTGGGATAAAAGTGTCGAAAGTGGTTATATAGAGTATGGGGGGACGATTGTTGACCTTTTTAAAAGAATATTGTTAGTTAATACTGGCTCTGGAACTGGTAAAACGTTTACTCCAGATCTTAAAGTACGTGGAAGCATGAATATTTTAGGTACAGTTCATACTCATCCATATTCTGAAGCCGAGGGTGGGTTTACAGGAGTCTCGTTTAGTGGAGAAGATATCGCTTACCTTATAAATAATAAGCATAGTATTGCTATTACTATGAGTGGCACATCTCAGTTCATGTTAATGCGTACAGCTTCTTCACCCGCTGAAGTTGACCATAATAGGTTTGGGCGTCTGCAGAATATTCGTATTGCAGAGCTTGTTAATAATGGTTTAGATAATAGTCAAGCTAGCAGAATAGCGGCATCAGAAACAGCAAAGCAGTATGGCTTGGCTTACTATGAGGGTACGAACGGTGTCTTTAAAAAAGTTAAAAACTAACGGCTATTTTTTAATCGCTTCATCAGCAACTTTGCTGCTGTTTGCTGTTAATTTCTCTGCTAGTGGCATTGTAAAAGGCGATCTTATTGAATGCTCTACTAGCAAAGAGTTCAATCAAGCTTTGCTGTTACTAGATAGTTCAAGGAAAGCAGTGTTAGAACTAAAGTTCGAAATAGCTTTAGAAATGGAAAATCGTGCTTTGAATTTGCTCGGGGACTCTTACCAAGATCCTCGTGTTATGGATGACACGAGTATGAATATTGTTTTTGCGGATTCAGCCGAACGCCGAGGAGAATATAAGAACGCTGCAAACTTAAAACTAAGGGTTTTAGAAAGCAGACTTGAAAGTCTGAAGACTAAATGCCAAAAACATAAGTCAGAATAGCCACAATAAATAAGAAAGGCAGACAGGACAGCCCCTACATTTTTCCAATGAGCCCTATTTCTTGGGGCTTTATCTTGCCTGAAACCGGGCAGTTTGACCAGCAGCCTGAGCAGTGCTTGCCAGTAGAAGTGATCAGTTTTTGCCAGCAGGGCGGGCAGTTTGGGGCAGCGCCACCAACTGATGGCACTGACGCAATTGATCGCTTCTGCTGTTTATGGGTGATCACTTCTACTGCTTTGAGCTGCTCAGTCTGCTGCAAGTGTTGACAAAATGAGTTTTAGAAGAGCATTCGCTTAAGTTCATGCAAAGAAAATGGATGGCTTGTTTATCGGGTTTAATACTAACGTTCAATAATCGCCTTACAAATATTAATCCGAAATCAATGAATTAGAGTAAAAAATCTAGCAAGGTTTTGTCCAAAAGCTTGCTGGGTATCTCCTTCATACAGACTGGTTACACTAGTGCCCAAAAGGTGAGCAATGGTGATT
>NZ_JAUOET010000053.1:0-3994 GCF_031932075.1 Shewanella sp. SP1S2-4 | reverse complement strand
AATCACCATGGCTCACCTTTCTAGCATTGGCGTAGTCAGTAAGTTTTAAAGAAATAAACAGCACGTTTTTGGACAAAACCTTGCTAGATTTTTTACTCTAATTCATTGGTTTCGGATTAATATTTGTAAGGCGATTATTGAACGTTAGTATTAAACCCGATAAACATGCTATCCATTTTCTTGCATGAACTTAAGCGAGTGATCTCCAAAACTCATTTGGTCAAAACTCGCAGCAGGCTGAGCAGCTCAAAATGGTAGAAGTGATCACTCTTAGACAGCAGAAGCGATCAATTGCACCAGCACCACTAATTAGCGGCACTGCACCGAATTGCACACACGGCTGTTACAGACTGAACGCTTCTACCGGCGACAGTTGCCCAGGCTGCTGGTCGAATTGCCCAATTGCAGACAAGAAAAAGCCCCAAGCAAATGGGGCTGATTAACAAAAAGAGTTATGCCTGCTGTCTCTTTGTAGTCGAAGGGTTATCGAACATCAAAAAGATCTGGCTGTCCTGTTTTGTCGATTGACCAAAAGTGTGATGCCTGTTCATTCTCTATATTTAAGTAGATTCGTCATCATGAACATAAATTGCCCATGATGGCTTATGAGGAGAAGACTTTATCCAACCAAGCTCCTTAATTACTTTGTTAGCCATTTTTCTCATCTTCGCCCATTGAACACTATTTGACACCGAGTCATTAGTCCACAGTCCAGCATTCTCTTGACCGCTAATAGATAGCATATAGTCATCAAGCTCTTTGATAGTGCTTCTTGCACTATCAGGAAGTTCATCCAAATTGGTATCCTCCAAAGCTTCTTCCCAGCTTAATGCTAGCTCATCGGCCGCATTGGAAAAATCAGGAAACAATCCAAGTTGAACTTTTGCAGGTTGAGCCAGTGCTAATAACGCCCATTCAAATTGTTCGCTAACCATTAATTAACTCCACTTACTATTGTGCCTTTTTGGCTAGAGTCGGCACGGAATGTTGCAGGATTAACAACCCAGACTTTACCTTGGGTGCTGGTAGATATTTTGTAATATGCGCCGCCATGTCGGCCCCCCCCTGCATGAACTTGGATTTGTGTAACTTGTTTATGTCCGTCTACGATGATAATTGTTGCGTTACCAGAGCCTCTTGTCGATTGCCGTACTGCTACTTGGTAACCTTCAGCAGTCAATGTGGCAGCTATTTGTTCTGCACTTCGCCCCCATAGCAACTTGGGCTGGGCAACCATGTTTCCAGACAGTCCACCAGAAGGTAACCGCATTGAAGTTGAGGAACTTGCACGTAGAGGGGTATTCGCAAGTAAAACTGAGCCAACTTTCCTAAAGTCATTAGCAACTCCTTGGGCAACTTCATTGTCTACATCAACCCTCTGGTCCATCCTGCCAAACGAACCTGAATCTTGATGAAGGAAACGTTCAGTCCAGTCAGCAATGCCGTTTACCATATCTGGTATCAAGTTACCGACTGCCGCTACGGCACCATTGGCAATTGTTGATGCAGTTTCGGCATACAAGTCACTGTACTTGCCATAACTCCAGCCTCCACTAGAATCTCCCCCAAAGCTATAAGTCGCAGTAGCACTACCATCTAAGTTTGTTTGACCCGATACTAATTTACCACCTGATTTTTCTAATTGGAGGCCAACTTCCCCAACTCTTTTAGCTTCTCCAGAAATTGTCAGTTTACCGTTGGCTTCGCCGTTACCTACCGTTGCTTTATTTTTCTTCTTTGACTCAGTGTCTGCCAACTGCACTGAGGTACAAAAGCCTTCAAAACCTGTATTTGACCCTGTACTACAACCGCCACCAGTCGCTGCATATCCTGTGGGGTCTGTGCCGCTCATCGGATTATTGAGGATATACGAATACGGGTTAGCACTTTGGCTGTTCTCGGGGAACTGCAAGAACGGGTCAACACTTAAGAAGCGGCCGACATTGAAGTCGTAGATCCGCCCGTTCATATGAATTAACTGCTGCTCATTCAAATGCTCGTGATTGGTGTAGCCCTTAGTCACGCCTTGCCAGGCTGTCAGTAATACATTGCCTGCGGCAATATCCTGTGGCCGACCGAACACATCATAACCCCGGTATTGCAGGACAGCGCCGGTTTGCCCATCGATTAAGGTATCGACACTGCCTAAGTGGTCCCTTAATACATGTTGAAACGGTGATTGATTGCCTAAGCTCCCCACATGGGCTTTCATCTTGATAGTGTGGTCACCGATGTAAGTTTTATCGATGGTGGCACTGCTGCTGACCTCACGTTCAAAACTGCCCACATAGTAGGTAGTCGTGATGCTGCTACCTTGCTGCTTAACCTGTTTATAGCGCTGACCATTCGCATCATAACTAAAGGTACTGGTGGTGCCATTACGCACCACAGTTAAGGGTTTGTTTTGGTCATCGTAAGTTAAGGTCGCCCCATCGCCAATTAACCGATTACCATTGTTATCATAGGTAAAGTTGTAGGTTGTACCGCCGCGAATAAACTGTCTTATCGCGTTGGGGCCTGCATTACCCCCTAAACCTTTACCCACGTTACCATAGAGATAACTGCTGCCATAATCGCCTTTGACCAAAATATTCCCCGCGGCATCATAGTCATAATTGATAGGCGCATACGGGGTGCCTTTAATGGTTTTGGTGGAATTATCGACCCGCATCAGTTCATCGTAGCTATAATCCTCTGCAAAGCGAGCGATGGCATTTTCTTGCCGAACCAGATTGCCCATAGCATCGTAGTCATAGTTAAGATACTGAATACCGACCGTGCTACAACTGCCGTTATTACTGGTACAAATCGAAAGTGGAGAGCCAGCTTCATTGCGGAAGAATTGTTGTATCTTACCGTTGCTGAATCGTTGCTGGTTGACACTCCCTAAGGCGCTGTACGACTCAACCGTGCGCAGAGACAATTCACTGCCATCGGTAAAGCGTTGATAGTCTTCAATCAGATAGCCGTTATCATTGAAACGGTAAGCAACATGCTCACCACTGGGGAAAGCTATCGCTTTGAGGCGGCCAAATTGACTGTCGTAGACATACTTTTCAGTTAAGTTAAGGCCACCCATTTGGGTGATGGTTTGTATCATTCGCCCCACGGTATCGTAACTGTGGGTTTGGGTGTGCCCAGAGACACTGGCTTGATACAACTTGCCATTACCGACCGTGGTGTCATACACCCAAGTGCGTGTAGTTTGGGTATTGGTTTGCTTTGTTTGTCTGCCCAGTTTGTCATAGGTAAACGTGGTGACGAGATTACGCGCATCAGTTTGGGTGGCTAACTCAGCAAACTGGTTGTAACTGAATAACCACTTACCCATATTGGGGTCATCAAACCATGCCTTGCGGCCCAAATCATCATACTGCGCAGTGATACGACTGCCGAGCACATCTTGAATGAGTACCGGTAAGCCTGCAGCATTATAGGCAAAATAGCTGTTGTGCCCTTTGGCATCGGTTGTACTCAGCAATTGGCCCAAGCTGTTATAGCTGCGACTCATTTGGAGATTAAAGTCCCCCGAGACATTAATATCGGTTCGAATGCCGTCAACATACGTGTATTGCGATTGATAGGCGACCATGCCGTCGTCATACAATTTGCGACTGGGTCGGCCTAGTACGTCAAAATCTTGATATTGCACGACTTCAGCCGCCCCATAGGATTGGGTTGGCCGAGTCTCGCTTACCAAATTGCCTCTAACGTCATAGCGTTTTGCAGTAATAATATCCCCTGCAAATCCAGCCGTAACGGTCTTCACCTCTCGATTTAAGCTGTCAAAATAGCTGATGGTTTCCGGTTGGCCGCTGCTGCGCTGCGTGACGCTGTAGGCATAATTGCCAGTTAACCATTCCATACTGCTATATACGGTTGGCGAAACGACTGTGACCCCTTTAGCGCTGCCGCTACTGGTGATTTTGCCGATAAAGTTCACGGTATTGGTGGTGGTCACACCGTTGATATCTATCGAGGTGAGCACTGCACC
>NZ_JAUOET010000052.1:0-4414 GCF_031932075.1 Shewanella sp. SP1S2-4 | reverse complement strand
TCTGGTTGACCTTCTAGGGCCTTCAGAGCTGAACCTTGGATTACTGGTAAGTCATCACCTGGGAAATCGTATTCTGACAGAAGTTCACGCACTTCCATTTCAACCAATTCCAGTAACTCTTCGTCATCTACCATGTCACATTTGTTCATGAACACGATGATGAAAGGTACGCCAACCTGACGAGAAAGCAGGATGTGCTCACGAGTCTGTGGCATTGGACCGTCTGTTGAAGCTACTACTAAAATCGCGCCGTCCATCTGTGCAGCACCAGTGATCATGTTTTTAACATAGTCAGCATGGCCTGGGCAGTCTACGTGTGCGTAGTGACGAGTTGGAGTATCGTATTCGATGTGAGAGGTATTGATGGTAATACCGCGCTCACGCTCTTCTGGAGCATTATCGATTTGAGAGAAGTCTTTAGCTTCGCCACCGTAGGTCTTAGCCAGTACGTGAGAGATAGCTGCAGTCAGTGTGGTTTTACCATGGTCAACGTGACCAATGGTGCCCACGTTTACATGGGGCTTAATACGTTCAAATTTAGCTTTAGCCATGGTAATGCCTCAGTCCAAGAATCTTGGTGATGAAAACTAACATATAGAAAAAATCCGATGCATTAAAATGACATCGAACCGATTATGTTTAGGCGTAGGAGCTAAATTTAGAGAGGCTGGTGCTGATAGGCAGATTCGAACTGCCGACCTCACCCTTACCAAGGGTGTGCTCTACCAACTGAGCCATATCAGCAACTAATTTGGAGCGGACAGCGGGAATCGAACCCGCGTTATCAGCTTGGAAGGCTGGAGTAATACCATTATACGATGTCCGCGCAACCTAACTAAGGCTACCTAACTACCTAGAAAAAGTGGTGGAGGGAGAAGGATTCGAACCTTCGAAGGCTGAGCCGTCAGATTTACAGTCTGATCCCTTTGGCCACTCGGGAACCCCTCCACAGAAAATGGTGCCGGCACCAAGAGTCGAACTCGGGACCTACTGATTACAAGTCAGTTGCTCTACCAACTGAGCTATGCCGGCATTATCATTTCGGAACGGGATATTAGGTAAATGCGCTCCCAAGTGCAAGTAAAAAACACCTATTTATGTAAAAAAAGCGCTTGAACGGTGTTTTTTTGCACGCTATCCAAGTTTGCCGACCAATTAAACAGCGAATACATCAAACGGTAACGGAAACACGGCTGCAATCACCCATTTAGTATTGTTCCGAATAATTCCATAGTGTACTGTGCCTTTCCTAAGCTGAGGAAAGCCAATGACTTCTAAAAATTCAATTCAAAAAGCACTCTATCTCGCCTTTGAGCGCTTGCAATGGTCTGAGTTACGAGATTCGGTGCCGCTGACGCTGAGCGAGCAAGACTTGGAAAACCTTAGAGGCATTAATGAGAAGATATCCTTATCTGAAGTCACAGATATTTATCTTCCCCTTAGTCGGCTGCTCAATCTAATAGTTAAAGCTAAGCAACAACGTGGATTAGTCGTTGATGAGTTCCTTGGCCAAAAGCCATCAAAAAGCCCTTACATCATTAGTATTGCTGGCAGTGTCGCCGTCGGCAAAAGTACCACAGCGCGTATATTGCAAGCCTTACTACAGCACTGGCCTGAGCACCCTAAGGTCGATCTGGTGACCACGGATGGCTTTTTGTATCCACTGGCAGACTTGAAGCGTAAAGGCTTGTTACAGCGTAAGGGATTTCCGGAAAGCTACGATATGAAAATGCTGGTTGAGTTTATCTCCGCAGTAAAATCTGGCCAACCCCATGTGAAAGCCCCTATCTATTCACACGTCACCTATGACCGTGTGAAAAATCAGCACCAAACCGTTTCTCAGCCCGACATCTTAATTTTGGAAGGCTTGAATGTACTGCAGACTGGGCTAGACTCCCCCGTCGATACCCGTCGTCCTTTTGTCTCCGATTTTGTCGACTTTTCTATTTATGTCGATGCGGAAGAGCCGTTACTCAAACAATGGTATAAAGAACGCTTCTTGCAATTCCGCTCTGGCGCCTTCAGTGACAAGAAATCCTATTTTCATCACTATTCGTCGCTAACTGACGATGAAGCCAATACCATTGCCGCCAATATTTGGGACACAATTAACGGTCCCAACCTGCAATTAAATATTCAACCGACCCGTGAAAGGGCGCATTTGATCCTACAGAAAGGTCAGGATCATTTGATGTCCCACGTACTGATGCGCAAATAGTCTTCTGTAAAATAGCCTCTTGGGTGCTTAGCGTGCCCTTAAGCTAATTTCACCGCCGATAAATGCTTGCACACCGTCGGCGGTTTCGAGCAATACCGCACCCTGCTCATCAACGCCGCGACAAATCCCTTCGACAGACTTTTCCCCCATAAGCAAACGTATTTCACGGCCATAAAATAAGTCTGCCGCTTGCCAACGAGCCTTGAATGCAGCTAATCCTTCAAGTTCAAATAGCTGGATATCGCGCTTCAGTTGCTTCTGTAATTCGATAACAAGCGCAGTCTTATCTGGCATATCAACCAAATCTGACAGGTCACTCCAAGGCTGATCGATACCTTTTCCTTGCTCCTCTGACATCGCCATATTAACGCCAACACCAATGATCAGCTGACACTGACTATCAGCCTGTCCCGACATTTCAATCAAGATCCCAGCAAGCTTCTTGTTATCCAAATAGATATCATTCGGCCACTTAACCCCAATATTCTCGACCCCAAACGATTTAAGCACTTCAACTAGAGTGCACGCCACTACTAAACTTAGACCCATGGCCTGTGCCATTCCCTGCGGGAATGTCCAAAACAATGAGAAGTACAAGTGATGCCCATAGGGCGACACCCAAGTGCGACCTCGGCGACCGCGACCTGCAGATTGATACTCTGCCACGCACACATCGCCATTTTTTAGCTCAGTGGTATGGCTCAGCATAAAGCCGTTTGTACTTGCGATCTCATCAAAATAAAAACAACGGTTATCAATTGACTGCACTAAACGTGAAGCATCAATCAAAGAGATGGGATTGGCTAACTTATAGCCGCGACCTTTAACGCTATAAATTGCCACATCATAGGTTTCTAACGCATCAATGTGCTTATTTACAGCGGCGCGCGAAATCCCAAGCTCAGTGGCTAACTGCTCGCCTGAAACAAATTGACCGCTAGACAATAACGCTAATATCTGGCGCTTTCTTCCCCAATTATCAGACATACAAATCTCCTTCACCGTTAGCGCCCATGATTCTAGGTTCCGCTTCTAGCACAACACCAAATTTATCCTGTACTTGCGCAATAACATGCAGTGCTAAGCGACAAATATCACGCCCCGTTGCCCCGCCTCGATTCACTAATACCAAAGCTTGTTTGTCATGCACAGCAGCATTACCAAGCATAAAACCTTTCAGCCCCGCTTGCTCAATCAACCAACCTGCAGCCAATTTTACCGTCGCATCCGCTTGTGCGTAACCCACTATTGTCGGAAAACGCTGTGCTAAATCTAGATAACAGGCCGCGCTAACAATAGGATTTTTAAAGAAACTGCCTGCATTGCCGAGCACTGCTGGATCAGGGAGCTTTTCACTGCGCACTTGGCATACGCGCTCAAAAATCTCACGGGCTGTAACGGTTGCGGGATCAAACGATTGCAATGGGCCATAGGCCAAACGCGGTTGCCACCGTTTAACTAAGCGCAGTCCGACAGCAGTGACTACGGCAAGATTACGTAATTTGTCTTTGAAAATGGATTCACGGTAAGCAAATTGACACTCAGCTGTGCTTATACGCACAAACTCACCTGAGGGTAAATCAAGATACTCAACCCAATCACATACATCACAGAGTTCAACACCATAAGCGCCAATATTCTGGATAGGTGCTGCGCCAACCGTTCCAGGAATTAACGCCATATTCTCCAACCCAAACATGCCATGCTCGAGCGTAAACTGAATTAACTCGTGCCAATTCTCACCCGCCTCAATCTCGAGATAAAACGCTTCTGTGTCTTCAGAGACTTTTATCCCCTTCGATAAAATCCTGACAACTGTACCGTTAAAGTCCTCTGTGAAGACCAGATTGCTACCGCCACCAAGCACCAACATAGGCAATTGCTGTTGCCATAGTGGCAAACACATCGCCTGAACAGCTTCTTTTGAGTGCGCCTCAACAAGATCGGCGCAAAACTGGGCTAAACCAAAGGAATTAAACGATTTAAGGCTATGAGATAGAGACATGTGTTTGATCAATGACGACAAAAACACATTGTAACTGCTAAAAGCGAGGATTGCAGCTAACGCGGAGGACACGTATTGATGAAATAGTCATCGTGGAGTGGGTATTTAAGCGAAAAATCACGCTGAATTTCACAAATTGCAGACGCAAAAAAGCCAGCTTATTCAGCTGGCTTCGTTACATCTCAATGAGA
>NZ_JAUOET010000051.1:0-4794 GCF_031932075.1 Shewanella sp. SP1S2-4 | reverse complement strand
ACTCATGGAGACTTGGGTATAGCGGTCACCCACAGTGGTTTTTAATGCATGCCCATAGGGGTCATAAGCACTAAATTGCGTCGTACTTCCAACACCCATCAAGGTCCCAATGCCCTCCACCTTAGTCGAAGTGAGTGCCATCACACCCTGCTCATTGGTGCCATAGGTATGAGTGACTCTTTGTCCCGTTGTGGTGTTAGCCGGATTAAGCACGACACTTTCATGGGTTGTTTTATAGGCTACGGTTTGATTGGTGCTGCTCACCGTTGGCATTAACCACCCAAGACTATTTGTGAAGGCTTGGGTCGTGGCTTGAGTATGCTTCACCGTACTGTCTTCGCTAGTCACCGTGTTAGAGGTCACTTGGCAGTGGGCATTTTTAAGCGTGACATCCTTAACCGTTGTAACACTGATATTCGGGTTAACCGTCCATTTCGTGGTGGTGCTTTCTTGAGGGTAAAAACACGCGCTTTGGCCCACGACGTAACTTCCGGGTAAGGGTGCATTTTTTTGAACCGAATATTCGCTGAGGGTGTTATTGCTGCCATCAGTGACTTTGCTGTACTTCACCATTCCAGACCAAGGGAAGGTCTGTTCAAATTGAGTCAGAGTAGTAAGGCTTTCACTGTTAAGTGCATCGCTGCGCGTTTCAATGATGTCGCTAAATCCTTGAAAACCGCGTCCTGCGACATGGAAACGCGCATTTTTATAGCTGTATTGGGTGGTATCGACCCCGCCAACCCCATTATCGCTCTTTAGGGCTGATACCACTCGCATGGTGTTGGTGAAGTAAACATAAGGATAATTTAATGTCGACTCAGCAACACTATATCGTTGCTTCAGCTGGGTATAATCCAGTTGAAGTTTCTGTCCCATACCAGTATTAATACTGTTGATAACGGTATCTTGTGTCGTAGCATGGGCAAAAGCCAAAAATCCTACCGGGTAACTACTTGGCTTGCCACCTTGCTTACTGCCATAGAACCAAGTGCGCTTGACTGCATCCGACTCAAAACCGACCCCGGAGACAAAATCGACGCGGCCATCGCCCGTTAAATCAATCGGTGATAGTGTTGCTAACGCGCCATAAACTGGCAATTGCACATCGGTAAAGGTTTTGCCATCAGGGTTAGTCAGTAGCACATTCCAGTACCACACATCGTAATCGTAAAACTTAGGGGCAGATGCGCCATCAACGGCTGCACAGGCCTCATTAGAGCTCCAAGTCCAGCACTCATAAGTATATTTTTTACGGAGCCTGTCGGGATATAGAATATCTTGGCGGCCATCGCCGTTATAATCGACAAACTGGATAAACTGCTCATGCACATAGCCTGCAGGCCCTCCATGGCGAGGGTCCTCGGCAATCCGACCACCATTAGCAGTCCAAGCGAGCTCCTTCATTCCGGTGTTATAAGGTGCTTCAAATAATCCGGCCCCTTTATTGATAATGATATGTCGCGTAAAAAAGTTGTCGGTACTTTTGACTTTGTGCAGGGTTAAAATGTCGCTTAGTCCGTCACCATTCAAGTCCACCCATCGACTGGGGGTGGCGCGATACAACGTATTGACACTAATGGCAAAGGTTTGGTTTTTCTCGATAAATGAAACCGTGTTATTCGCACGGTTAAAGACAACCTTGTACCATTTTAGCGTTGAATTAAATTGGCTTGGCGCTAAATCTGGCACGCCATCACCATCCACATCGATAGGAATTAACGGCTCGGCAGCGCTGACACTGAAACTGCCGCGATAATCAAAACCATCACCCACAGCTTTACGCTGATAAGCCTTATAGGTGATGGTGAAATTACCGACACCGGCTTGCTTGTTGGTGGCTAATAGAATGTCTTTGCGACCATCCCCATCGAAATCCATGACGTGGCTAGCGCAAAATACATCTCCAAGCATTTGAGATACTGAAGCATAGCAAGTGGCATTAATCCCCGTGGAATAGGTGCGCTTGATGGCGCCGCTAGGAAGTAAACTGGTGATGATTAACTGTGAATTATTATCGGTATAGATAAAATCATCGGCCCCATCAAGGTCATAATCAATGGCACCATTGACCACATTGGTACTGTATTCATTCGATGCGGGAACACCATCGCCATTAATGTCTCCAGCCCAGTTTTCAGTACTCTTATACGGCAAAGTTCGATAACTGACCTTGGTGCCTGTACGAGAAAGATAGATACCATCTAATGGGATAGATAAATCTGCCACCCCATCACCGTCATAATCATTATCTTTGCGCACAGCCAAACCGACGGTGTAATTGTCATTGATGGCGGCAAGCGCATGATTTGTTATCAAGTTATGCTGATAACTGCGTTCAAACCAACCAAAATCGGTATTCAAGCATTGACTGGGGTCGGTACCATCACAGTAAGATAAACTGGCAAGTCTCGCCGCATCATTAAGTGCAGTGGGATTAAGTGGCGCATAATTCAATAGCCACTGCGCTTTCACATCGCCGTCTATCAGTACATCAATGCCACTGATGCGTTTATTGCTAATACTATAGCCGCCCCAATGGTAGCTGGTTTCTGCGGGTACAGCCGTATAGTTAACGTGCACGCTACGCGAACCCTGAGCGCCTTTATAGCCGGTGTAATAAATATCTTGAAGGTATCGATTCCCGGCAGAAGAGGTATCGTAAAAATACGTGACTTCATTACCATGCGAGTCTTGTGTGAGTTGTTGCAACCACGATGATGTAACGCTAACGCCGACAGGGATGATTCTGCTATTGGCGTTGCTTCCTAAAAGATGGTGCGTACCATTAGCCTCGTAGACTTTGAAGTAGGTAGTGCTGGTATTGAGCGCGCCACCCAACTGTTCAATGATGACAGTGGAATTGCGTTCGGTTTTATAAAAAGTACCTAATGCCCCGTAAACGCCCCGCACGCTGGAATTGGGGGCTGTTGTCACCACAAGTCGACTACCGTTGTAGCACAGCTTGTCATTACTGCTGTAGGTGGCATTGCTTGCGGTTGCATCTAAATCATAGATTTGACTACAGCGTGAAATACTGGAATACGCTGACAGTGACCAGCCCATTCCGGCCAAGCCCTCTCCCGCCTGGCTGCTGTAATTAAGTGACAGCGATGGCTGCACGCCATTTCGCCCCGGCGCGACTGTTAGCGGCACTGTGTAAGAAAACGCGCCACCATCAACCGTCGCTTGTCCTTGAATTTCGCCGACTAATTCATCAAACGCAGGTGACGCTAACGAGTTGCTGGCATCCGGGATAGTCGCAATACTGGCTAGGATTGATGATTGAGAGGGCGTTCCACCCGCAGGTGCCGTACCAACAAGCGTACTTGCACTGTAGGCGCTGCATGCCGTACCAATACAGGCATTGATGCGGTAGTAATAACCAGGGAGTGTCTTATTAGGGAGTTGCAATAATCGTTTGCTAGACCAATCACCGCTGCAAATATCACCCCCAACAGCAAACGTAGCATAGGCAGCTGTATTATCCGCTTGACCTAATCCCGTATAGATTGATGCCCAAGACTGATTATTGATGGATTCTTGGATATTAACGGCAGTGACAGAGCAATCAATACTCCAGCGTAATTCGACACGTGACGAAAAGCGACTACCGGAAAGAGAAGGTATTGCTACAGGTAAAGGAATACTTGGCAATATAGGGTCAATTTCAACATCAGGTTTTGTCAGCGCCGCCTCACTCGGTGCTACGCCAACCAGTCCACATAGTAATATTAAAGCGGCAAAAGATGAGTTACGGCGCTGTGTCCATAGCGGCAACATGGCATTCCCTTTAGTTTTAGTTCCTATTTTTGTCAAATGACAATACGAAAATAAACACATCTTGGCAACATAGAGTAAACACTTTATTTTATTTTTGAAATCGGGGGGGTAATCATGTTCTCTCATCGAGAATGAGCGGATTATTTTTAAGACGCAATACCGCTACACCAAGGCAATAGGGATGGTTTAACCATCCCTATTGCCTTGGTACACTTACATTTCAATGGATTCAGATATTCGCAGTGCATCTTCAATCTCAACACCTAAGTAGCGGACGGTGTTATCTAACTTGACATGGCCAAGCAAAATTTGAATCGCTCGAATATCTTTCGTTCTACGGTAAATCAATGTGGCTTTGGTTCGGCGCAGTGAATGCGTGCCGTATAATTCGCTATTTTGGCCTAACTGACGCGCCCAGTTTTTGACTATCGCGCGGTAATAGCTATAACTCATCGGCTGATGAGCACACCTTGGACTCGGAAATAAGTAGTCCTCTGCGATGAGTCGCTGTTCAAGTAACCAAGAGGTCAGACAATGTTGGGTTGGTGGCGTAATTTCAAATTGCACTTCACGGTGAGTTTTGCGTTGTGTTAAGCGCACGCGCGAATTGATGATGCCTGCTGAGGTTATGTCTTGAACTTTCAAATGCAGTAAGTCACAAGCGCGCAATTTTGAATCAATCACCAGATTAAGTAACGCTAACTCAGCAATATTATGCTCTAACTCCAAACGAGTGCGAATGCGCCAAATCTCTTCCAATTTAAAAGGTCGTTTTTGCCCCATGGGATGACCTTATATGCCAAGTGTCCATACAAACCTTCTCAGGTTGTGATGAATAGACACTTAAATTTTAGGAAATGGTGCGCTTAATTGGACACATATGGATTATAAAATCTCATGGATAAATGAAATTAAAGCGGAGTCAAAAAATGGAGTGCTAAATTGCTTTGGGGCAATAGCTTTTTTAGTTGAACGAACAGCGATAGGGTTAGTAAGGATTGGCATTGTTGCAAC
>NZ_JAUOET010000050.1:0-8891 GCF_031932075.1 Shewanella sp. SP1S2-4 | reverse complement strand
ACGCCGAGCAATGCGGACGTGGGCAGTCATGCGGTGAGCTTAAAAGCGACCGATGCGGGCAGCTTAACGGCAGAGCAGAGCTTTACGCTGGTGGTGAGCAACGTCAACGATGCACCAGTTATTTCTGGTACACCTAGCATTAAAGTTGAGGAGGATACTGCTTATAGTTTTGTGCCTGTAGCGAAAGATGAAGATGAAGATGATTCTTTAACTTTTAATATTGTTAATAAACCCTCATGGGCTGATTTCAATTCTGCTACCGGGGCATTAACTGGAACTCCTTCAAATGACGATGTTGGTATTACGACAGGTATTTTGATCTCAGTTTCTGATGGTGCGATTCAAGTTGATTTTCCTGTATTTGATATCGAAGTTGTCAATGTAAATGATGCGCCAGTGTTTGATTCTATGCCTGTTATTGAAGCAATTTCGATGGCTCCGTATCAGTATCAAGTTGTCACCTCGGATATAGATTTAGATAGTGAACTAACTGTTGCGCTTGAGTCTGCACCCAATTGGTTGGAGTTAACTGCAAGTAATAAGTTGGTAGGTACTCCTCCTTTAGATGCTGCTGACTCCTCTTTCAGTGTGGTGTTAAGTGTTACTGACGGGATTATAGACACTCCTGTGTTGCAAGAGTTTACTCTGGTTGTTAAGCAGGCTACTGAGACAAGTGTTGCGTTTAAGTTCTACTTTTCACCCGGTACAGCGACTGTTGATCAAAATGTCAATTTGATGATTGAGGTGACCAATATTGGCTATGCCCCATTGAAGGGATTAGATTATCAAATACACATAGATCCTGAGTTGAACAGTACAAAATTACCCTCTATTTGTAGTGAAATCACTGTTGGACTAGTAAGCTGTCATCTTGCTGATGATCTTGCTATTGGTATGACAGATACCCGTGCTATTGAACTTAACGTAGTTTCTGTTGAAACTGGTTTTACAAATGCGTCAATAGATCTGAGCGCCAATAATCTGGTTGATGCAGTTATACCTAAGAGCGCGAGTCTTTTATTAGCGAATACTTTGTCTGCCTTGTCTGGGCAAGTAATCACAAGCGTTCCTGCTGATACTGGTGTTATTGCGGATATAAATGGTGATGGACTGAATGACCTATTGGTGTATTTGCCATTAGAACAGTCAATACAATTAATGATCAATGACGGTGCAGGAATGCTAGTTTCGACTAACAAGCTAGTCATGAGCCAATTTGTTAGTTCTATGGCAGTTGCTGATCTTAATGGTGATGGAGTTCCTGATATTGTCACTATAGGAGGAAAAAACGGTGGGAATAGAGCTTATATTTTAGATGCTGACTTAAACGTACTGTTTGAAGATGCATTGGATGCAGTAATTGCCGACCTCATCTTAATTACTGATCTCGACTCTGATGGTGACCCTGAGGTTATTTTAGGAGGAGTCAATCAACCTACAATTGCCTTGTATTCTCACGTTGGGTCAGGCGAAATAGGATTACAGTTACTCAATGTCACAGTACCTTTTAATCTTGATACTAAAGTTACACAAGCACTTTCAAGCTCTATTCTAAATGTAACTGATACACCCACGTTACTATCCAGTAATAGTGGCGGTGTTAGCTCTATGGCTATAGTGAAAACAATGCTTGGCAATCAGCTTATTGTCTTCATTGAGGGTGAAGCTCCGATCCTTTACCAATATATTGATGATTATTGGGAAGGTGAAAAGGTCGCTTCGTTAAGTTCTGATGTGACACGTGTGGTGGCAACTGATATTAATGCTAATGGCCAAGCAGATCTATTCGTGTTCGATAAGAAAGGTTGGCACCTTATTTTAGATGCGCTTGGTGCCGAAGCCGTTCATAGTTCTGTTGCATTTCCATTTGTAGATAACCTAGTTGTTGTTGATCTTGAGGGAGATGGTATCGCTGAGATACTGTTACAGACATCGAGTGGTGTCAGTATTTGGCATTATCACAGTGTGAATGATATTCGGCCTGATGATGCGTTAATCGTGAGTAAGAATATTGCCCATATAGAACTCGTTGACCTCGATAACGACGGCGATTTAGATATTGTCGTATTTGATACTCAAGTGGGAGTGTCTATTTGGTATGTAAGCTCTACTGGTGCCATTGGACGTCAGGATGTTGATTTAGCTTTATTTGCAGATAGTACTTCGTTTCCAAAATTGAAAGAAGCGTCCATAGTCACTTGGACTGTTCAGAATAAGGGCATAGGGCAAGCAACAGAAGTTACGCTCGAGGTTACTTTAGACAGCCAATTACATTTGACTCAAATAGCACCCGGTTGTTCACTGTCAGATCTGGTTCTAAGGTGTTCAATCGGCACGTTAGCTGTTGGTGAGAGCCGTACTATCGAGATATGGGTGACTCCATTTATCAGTGGCAATTTGCGTATGAACGGTAGTGTTAATAGTCTTGAACATGATGTGAGCACCACTAATAATCAGCGTGAATTACAGTTAAATGTTATTTCACCTAAAGAGAATAACAGTGGTGGTAGTGTTCCATGGTGGGCGGTCGTTATCTTGATGCTGTTCATGCTGAGGAATAATATTTATTTTAAATTAAGACTTTAATAATAAAGTAACGATAAGTATACGGGGCTGTTAGGCTCTGTATATTTAGGTTTATGGAAGTAAAGTTATAGTTAAGGGATTTGTAATGGGAATAAAAAACTTTAGTTTTAGTGTAGTCACATTGAGCATTTCATTATTATCGTTCAATACCCTTAGTGAGTCACAGGTTTCATCTACATTACAAGATGACGGATTATTAAAGTTAATGGGAAAGTTGGAGTCAGTTAGAGATCCTAAATGTCACGCCACTGCTACACGATTAGAAGGGCTTATTTACGGGACACCGCTCAGTGAGGAAGCGCGATATATCAAAGCTGAATATCAAAAGCGACTTATTCGCAGTATTTGGCTTAAAACTGCAGACGCGAATCCAAAAGCCAACAGTCTAACACTAATGCAGATCAAAAATGTTGTTTCTGATTTATTTGAAACAAAGGAGCAGTCTTCAAAGTGGTTAATTAAGACGCCTAATAAAATAGTGGAAGTTGAAGCGAGAGATAAGAAACATTATGGTTCTATCGCTTACAGTTTCAGGGCTATGTTAGCAGTACAGCAAGATGCCTTGCTTGACTTAGATGTTAATTTACCACCTCTTGCAGATGATGCGATTCAATTTATTACCCAAGAGATCGATCTTGTAACTTTGTCTGTATTAAAACAAGCTGACCAATTAGCACGCAATCAGGATCAATATACTGTATCCGTACAAAATATTTCTGATAGCTGGTTAAGTTTATTCCCCGAAATAACGCTTAGTGCGGTGATTAATACCGCTTCGAAAGATATAAAAACGCAAAGTCAATCGTCCAAGTCAATTGTTAAAACAGGCATGTTAAATGAGCTAGTTGACTTAAAAATCAACGCATTTCAGCAGTATAATCAAGTAAGCAGCACTCTTTTTGCTCGTAATTTACAAGTCTATTTTGCTAAGCTCGCATTACCTAAAGACTCACTACAAGCAACAGAGTTTAAAAAGTACTTCACTGAGGCTATGGTCGCTTTTTCGGCGAATTTTTATTTGTTGGCTCAGTCGCAAGTCACTGATGGAAAAGTAATCCGCGAAGTGGATGTGGCAAAAGCTGTAGATAAAATTTTACCCCATAGAGTTAACGAATATGAAGATGTCATTTTTTTTCCCAATTATCCATTAGCTCAACAAGTCGATATCGAAGCTTATGATATGGATTCTTTTCGCGACTCAGGGTTACATTGGCTATATCTTAAAGATGCACTCGCCGATCTTGGCGATAGAGTAACGCTTGAAGCCGATCCTTACGCAGCAGAGTTGTTGACAGAGGCAATAGCCCACTATGGTGTGTTACTGCTTCGAACAGCTGGCAATGAGGGTAAGCTACTTAATCAAACTGAGTTGCACTCAGATTTAGTGACCGCAGCTTATGAGAAGATTAATAAAGAAGTCGATTCTTACCATCAATACCAACCAAAACCTGCTATCGAACCTGTCATTAATTCAGCTGATAACACCGAAGAGGTTACGAATCATTATTTTAAAAATGTAACAGACAAGCAGAAAATTAATGCGGAGCATAGATCTTCTGACTGGTTGAGCCGTCAACTACGTAGTTATCTGAGCAAAGATGCCACAACTGGGATCAGTACAATCCCCCCTGCATTTGGTGGGGGCGGAGTCGCAGCAGAAGATCTGAATGCCGATGGACTGGCTGATATTTTAATACTAAGTGGATTGGGAAATAAACTGTATTTGAATCGTGGTAGCTATTTTGAAGATGTTACAGCGACTTCTGGTTTGAGTAATGTTAGTCAGCGTAAGCCCACACAGGGGAAAACAGGCCTAGCGGGGGAGCCACGTCAACCTTTGATTGCTGATTTCGATAACGATGGAGATCAAGATATTATGATCACCTATGTTGATGAGCCACATCGAATTTATAGCAATAATGGTGATGGTACATTTGTTGAAATGACCACAAAAGCACAATTAGGTGGGGCAGGACATGTGGGAGGACCTGCGACGACTCTTGATGTTAATAATGATGGGTTACTTGATATATACATTGAATATTTTGGTAATTATTTGAAGGGCGATTTACCCACGTTAAAACGTCGCAATAATAATGGTGATGCTAACGAGCTATTTATCAATAAAGGTAATTTCGTATTTGAAAAGGCCAAGGATGCTCTTGGAGCTAATAATACTGGCTGGGGGCAAGCTGTTACGCATACTGATTTGAACATGGATGGTTGGCAAGATCTTATTGTAGGCAATGATTTCGGTGTTAATGCCTACTACCTTAATCAACAAGGAAAAGCATTTGTGGATTATGCTCCCCAACTAGGAACCGATAAACCATCTTATACTATGAATCTCAGTCTGAGTGATCTTAATGGTGATGGTATTGCTGATATTTATGTTTCTAATATTGTTACTATGAATAAAGATCAAAAATATGTGTTACCAAGTGAAGATACAAAGGCTGAGTTTAATCCTGATAAATTAGCTAATATGCGAGTTGTGGAAGGAAATGATTTATTTATTTCTAAACTAACGAACAAGGGGGCTTTACATTATCAGCCTAGCAAAAAAGTGGGCCGTGGCTACTCATCTACAGGATGGGCATGGGATGCTGATTTTTTTGATGTGGATAACGACGGTGATGAAGACTTGTATGTGCTAAATGGTATGAATGATTATTATGTGTATTCATCTCAGAATCCTTATTATTTTGACCCAAATACGGGGGAGAATATGACTGGATATTTTCCTGATGCATCTAAGGCAAGTAATGTTTTTTTTCTAAATACCAATGGTGGTCTGGCAAATATGTCAGCTCAGAGTGGTTTAGATATAATCGCAAATTCACGTTCGGCAGCTTATCTTGATTTTGATAACGATGGCGATCTAGATGTCATAGTGAACAATTATCATGATAAAGCACAGCTATTTGAGAATCAGGCTAATACTCTTAATAATCATTGGTTGAAGATCCGTTTAATTGGTTCACCTGAAAATGGCGTTAATTTAGATGGGATTGGTGCTCAAATTATCGTGGGGTATGGTGATAAGGGGTATAGCTGGCGGCAAGTGTCGGGTAGTCAAGGGTATATGTCAGTGCACCCGAAAGAACAATCCATCGGTCTTGGCAAAGCAACTCTAGCTAAAGTGGTTATCATTTGGCCCAATGGTAAACGTCAAGGGTTAGATAATGTAAAAGCTAATCAATCCTACACTATTAAATATGAGGCGAAAGCTGTTCAGTGATGCGTTTATTTCTGCTATCGATAGTGCTGTTGAGTTACAGCGCTATCGCCGATAGTTATTCTTCACTTTTTGAAGCTAGGCGTGGTTGGTTCAATGAGCGGAATATTCTCGATAGCGCGATCAAAAAAAATGGGCAACCCAAATACGTTAATTCGTTAATTGCTGCTGAATCACCCTATTTACTGAGTCATTCGCTACAACCTGTCAATTGGTTGCAGTGGCAAGCCAGTTTTGAGCAAGCGTTTGCGAGTGAGAATAAACTGATATTTATTTCTATCGGCTACGCAACTTGTCATTGGTGTCATGTGATGGCACAGGAAAGCTTTAATTCTGAAGCTGTGGCGGCCATGCTAAATCGACATTTTGTGAGCATTAAAGTCGACCGTGAACAATGGCCATTGGTCGATAACCGTTACAAGCTTGCTTTAGAGCTTTTAAAGGGGGAGGCCGGGTGGCCAATCAATGTGATCTTAACGCCGCAAGGTAAGGTCATCTGGGCGGACTCTTACCTTCCCGAAAGCCAGTTTGTTAAAGTGATTAGCGCCCTAGGTCAGCGGTGGCAAACAAGCCCTGAATCTTTGCTCGCTGTCGCGGATAGAATATCGGCACAGTTAGCGACACCTTTTAATCCCGTGAGCCCTAATCATTTAGATCCAAATGTTGTCATTCGTGAGCTCAATGCTAAACGGTTAAAGACTTTGGCGGATGAAGCTCGTCGTAGTGGTCCAAGATTCCTTCGAGAATATTGGTTGTTGGGATTATTAGAACAATATCTTGCCTATGGTGATGAGCGCATTATTGATGTAGTAACACAGCATGTTGACACTATTTTATTGAGCCCAACTTATGATGCCATCGAGGGCGGTTTTCATCGTTATGCTGTAGATGGATTGTGGCAACAACCTCATTTTGAAAAGATGCTTTACACACAAGCATTTATGGTCAAAGTACTTGCGCGCCTCTACCTCATTACGGCTAAACCTCAGTATCTGTCAGCGATGGAGCAAACGATCAACTGGGTTGACAGTTTCTTATATCAACCCTATGGCCGCTCATCTGCAATGTCAGCTATTTCTGATGGCGGAGAGGGAAGTTATTACCGTTTTATTGAGACTGACCAAGCATTATTATCAGATGCAGGGTTTAATTTTTATGCCAATAGTCAGCCGAATTTAGTGGCATTAGCGAATTTAGATATGGATTGGCGCGATAATCAATGGCACCGGAAATTGGTCGCGTTACGCCATCAAAATGTTGCGCCCTTGGTCGATGAGAAAATTATCGTCAGTTGGAATGCGATGTATATTGATGCATTGGTTGATGCTTATCAGGTGACGAATAATGAGCAATTCTTAGCGACAGCCTCAGACATTGCCGATCAACTTTGGCTGATGGCGCGTCGTAATAATAAGCTGCACCGAATTGTTTTCCAAGGACGAGCCAGCATTGAGGCTACTTCTGAAGATTATGCTTGGTTTGCCAAAGCATTACTTAATTTGAGTCTCTATAAAACACAGTATCAATCTAATCTTGTCCAACACACTTCGGCTGAACATGCTAATAGGTTTTCTATTAGAGAACGAGCAGTTTGGTTGTTGGATGCATTGGTTAAAGATTATCGCTTTGAAACGTTGCTAAAATTGAGTAACGATGGGGAGTTACCGTCGGTCTACTCGAGCGTTTATCAAGCGATGGCTTTAGGGCGCAGGAGCTTGGGCAGCAGGGAATATCGAACGATTGCGGATCAACTGATAAAGAATCATAGCTCGAAATCCGATGATATCGAAGGCAATTATAGTTTTTGGGCGGCGGCCGCACAGCAAACGGATAGCCCAGTTTTGCGAGCATCTTATTTTGCGAAAGGACATGGAAAGGTTTCACTGGTTCGTCGTGGGGACCATATGGAGGTTAAACTCGATTTAGAGTCTGGTTGGCATGTAAATGCAAATCCTAGTACCAATGAAAAACTGATAGCGACTGAAGTTGAAGTGGTAGGCGATGCTGCAGCTTTTAAGATAGGCTATCCCAGCCCACAGCTTAAGCAACTAGGTTTTAGTCAGTCACTCTTGAAGTTATACGACGATCAAACAAGCATTCTTTTACGCCCGACGTCTTCTTCATCAGTGAACATATCTGGCCCTACCAAGGTGAAAGTACGACTACAAGCCTGTTCAGACAAGCTCTGCTTATTACCTGAAACTATTATCTTATTGCTTTAATTGAGATGTTGTATACATGGGTGATGTGGCCTAACAATATTGGTCAGGCATTAATACATTCTCGTGTTCGCCACCAATGGAGTTTATTCAAACCAATATTGTGGGAACATACACGCTGCTCTAGGCATGCCGTGGCTACTATCAAGCTTTAGAACAAAAAACAACAGCACTGTTTTCGATTACATCATATTTCTACCGATGAGGTTTATGGCTCCCTTGGTGAGACGAGGTTATTTAGTGAAATCAGCGCCTATGATCTCAGTTCTCCCTATTCTGCTTGCAAGGCTTCGGCGGATCATCTGGTTCGTGCTTGGCATCGCACCTATGGATTACGGATAATTATTACTAACTGTTCTAATAATTATGGCCCTGTTCAATATCCTGAAAAGCTAATCCCTTTAATGGTGAATAATGCGTTATTGGGAAAACCACTACCCATTTACGGCAATGGCCCGCAGGTGCGGGATTGGTTATATGTCGATGATCATGTTAAGGCGTTATTTTTAGTCGCGACAGAGGGGCTGCTTGGGGAGACCTATAATATTGGTGGCTCAAATTAATGCACTAATCTTGTTGTGGTGCAGTTAATTTGCGATTTCTTAGAAGAACTTGCATGGATTTAGAATCTAGGGTGTTGCAGCACAACTGCTAGATCCTTGCTGCTACGGAACGTCACTGCGTGACTTACGGTTTACAGTACGGGCTTCGCTCTGACGGTGAGTGAGCTTGTGAGTCCCGCAATCTGTCCACCGTAAGCTCAGCATCTCGTTAGCCGTGAACAAAGTGTCGTAATCTAAGATCACTGCTTTACGTCATATTTCAAACCTAAACGGGACTAAGGGTAA
>NZ_JAUOET010000049.1:0-9594 GCF_031932075.1 Shewanella sp. SP1S2-4 | reverse complement strand
TTGAATGAGTGATTGGTAATGGCTTATTGATTAAATGATATCTCATCCATTATCAGCGCTAAAATCATAAATGATGTCAGTCTACAGTCATCATTAAAACTGTTTGAATTTCTGATTTTTCCATTTTAGACAACAAGTTATTCCTATCTATTACTTTTCCTGCCGCCCAATTCCCCATGTTTTTACTCATTCTTGTTCGACATTGGTCTAACCTGTTGAAAAAGTTGAAACTGTATCCAAATGTAAAATCATTGTTAACTCGTTGAATTTGTTTCTATTCACTATTTATGGACAGTGTTTTGAATCACGGGTTAGACGAAAGTCGTGATTGTGCTCACACCAGCTGTTGCTAGATTAAACAAGACTTAAAATTAAAACAGCACAGGGGAGTCACTATGGGTTTTGAAAATAACGACAAGGCAAAAGGCTACTGGCGCGAGAATTTACGTCTCGTACTGAGCTTATTAGCCATTTGGGCGGCAGTCTCATTTGGATGCGGCATTTTATTGGTTGATGTACTCAATGAAGTTCATTTCATGGGATTTAAATTAGGTTTCTGGTTTGCACAACAGGGATCTATGTATGTATTCGTTGCGCTTATCTTTGTCTATGCGGCAAAAGCCAACGCCTTAGATAAAAAATATAACGTACAAGAAGACTAAGGAGCTTTGAGATGGATGTTCAAACACTAACTTATATTATCGTAGGGCTCTCGTTTGCGCTCTACATTGGGATTGCAATCTGGTCACGAGCGGGATCAACCAAAGAATTCTATGTCGCAGGTGGTGGCGTTCACCCTGTAGTGAACGGTATGGCAACGGCGGCAGACTGGATGTCTGCGGCATCGTTTATTTCATTAGCAGGTATCGTGTCTTTTGTTGGTTATGACGGCAGCGTGTACTTGATGGGCTGGACGGGCGGTTACGTATTACTGGCCCTGTGTATGGCGCCTTATTTACGTAAGTTTGGTAAGTTCACTGTGCCAGATTTCGTCGGTGAACGTTATTATTCTCAGGCTGCGCGTACTGTCGCGGTTATCTGCGCGATCTTCATTTGCTTTACTTATATTGCAGGGCAAATGCGCGGTGTGGGCGTGGTGTTCTCTCGCTTCTTAGAAGTGGATGTTGACACGGGTGTGTATATCGGTATGGCTGTGGTGTTCTTCTACGCTGTTCTTGGTGGTATGAAGGGGATTACTTACACTCAGGTTGCCCAATATTGCGTATTGATTTTCGCTTTCATGGTGCCAGCGATTTTCTTGTCTGTGATGATGACAGGCCACATTATTCCACAAATCGGTTTCGGGGCGCAGCTGCTTGATGCGGCGGGCAACAATTCTGGCGTTTACCTGCTAGAAAAACTCAATAATGTTTCTACCGAGTTAGGCTTTGCTCCATACACTGATGGCTCTAAGAGCATGATTGACGTCTTCTGTATTACGGGTGCTTTGATGGTGGGTACTGCTGGCTTGCCTCACGTTATCGTACGTTTCTTCACTGTTCCTAAAGTGAAAGATGCACGTATTTCTGCAGGTTGGGCGTTAGTCTTTATCGCGATTATGTACACTACAGTCCCTGCACTCGCGGCGTTCTCCCGTGTGAACATGATTGAAACCATTAATGGTCCAGATGCTAAAGGTGTGGCTTATGAGAGTGCACCAGATTGGATTAAAAACTGGGAAAAAACGGGTCTGATCAAGTGGAACGATAAAAACGGCGACGGTAAGATTTATTACTCGTCAGGTAAGATTGAAGATGCTGCTAGCAAAAACGAAATGAAGATCGATAACGATATCATCGTGTTAGCGACGCCAGAAATCGCCAATCTGCCAGCGTGGGTTATCGCTCTGGTTGCAGCGGGTGGTTTAGCTGCGGCCCTGTCAACATCAGCGGGTCTGTTGTTGGTGATTTCAACCTCGGTTTCACACGATTTACTCAAGAAAAACTTGATGCCAAATATCTCCGATAAAAAAGAGCTAATGTTTGCTCGTTTAGCGGCGGGTGTGGGCATTGTGATTGCGGGTTACTTTGGGGTGAATCCACCAGGCTTTGTGGCCGCGGTGGTGGCGTTCGCCTTCGGGTTAGCGGCTTCTTCATTGTTCCCAGCGATCATCATGGGTATCTTCTCTAAGACAATGAACAAAGAAGGCGCGATTGCCGGTATGTTAACGGGTTTACTGTTTACTGCGGGTTATATCATCTACTTCAAGTTTGTTGATCCAACGGCTAACATAGCTGCTAACTGGTTCCTGGGTATTTCACCAGAAGGTATTGGTATGGTAGGCATGCTGGTGAACTTCGGTGTAGCAGCGATAGTGAGTCGAGTCACTGCGGCAACACCACAGCATGTTCAAGAAATGGTTGAATCGATTCGCTTCCCTAAAGGTTCGGGTGAAGCGAGCGGTCACTAAGCTCATCGCTTAATCATTCGCATCAACTCAAGAGAGCGCTTCGGCGCTCTTTTTTATTGCGTTCGAAAATGTTTTCCTGTCGTTGAGTGAGTTGGTGAGCCAAGGTATTGATGAGTTAATGCACTCAACCTAGGGCTGACTTTAGTCGAATGTAGCGCCGCGACAATGCAGGCTATAGTGATGACATATAAGTAAAAGTTTCGCTTAAAAAGAAGGTGTTGCCTATGAATGCCAGTGAGTTACAACCCGTAGTGCAATTTCTACAAGGGCTAGTGCCCTTTGATACTCTGCCTGAAGATGTTGTGGTGCGCTGCGCTAAGGCTGTCACTGTTGGCTATTACAGTAAAGCCTCTGGTTATGTTCATTTTGATGCTAACTCACCTAAGTTATATATGGTGCGCAGCGGCGCCTTTGAGGTGCGCGATCCTGACGGTGTGCTGGTCGATAGAGTCGGCGAGGGGGAGTTTTTTGGTTTTTCGACCTTGTTATCGGGGGAGAAAGTCGTTAACAAGGTTGCTATTCTCGAAGACGGTTTGGTTTATCATTTGCCCCAAACCTTGTTCGATAACCTTAGAAGCGAGAGCCGCAATTTCGATAAATTTTTTACCCGCGCATTTGCTAAACGTTTGCGCCATGAGGCTCGCTTTAAGGCGAAAGATCTGACAACCACTAGCCGGATCAGTACATTAATGTCATCTGCGCCTATTGTTATCGATGCCCATGCTAGCGTTACGCAGGCGGCACTGTTAATGCGAAACAGCCGAGTGTCATCTCTGTTGGTAACGGATAATCACAAACTAGTTGGGATTTTAACTGATAAGGATTTACGTAATCGGGTGTTAGCGGCGGGGCTTGATGGCAGCGTTGCTGTGCATCAAGCCATGACAGTTTCGCCGATTTCAATTTCATCCAATGCATTAATTTTTGAAGCCATGTTATTGATGAGCGAGCATAACATTCATCACTTGCCTATTATCGACCAAGATAAAGCCATCGGTATGGTGACCAGTACTGACATCTTGCGCGGGCAGGGCTCACAACCGCTGCTGTTGATTGGTGAGATAGAACGGCAGCAGGATCTTGCCAGTTTAATTGGCGTCAGTAAGCAAATCCCGCTGTTATTACAAAATTTGATCAGTGCCGATGCCAGAGCCGAAGAAATTGGCCGAGTGTTAACCTCTGTCACCGATGCGCTGACACGGCGGTTAATCGTGCTCAATCAGCAATTACTTGGTGAACCGCCGATGGCCTTTTGCTGGTTGGCGTTTGGATCGCAGGGACGTCAAGATCAAGCGGCATGTTCGGATCAAGATAATGGTCTGTTAGTCGCAGAAGAGATGGATGATTTTGCTAAAGGTTATTTTGATGCCTTAACCCATGCCGTATGTGCTGGACTTGATCAATGCGGTTATGAGTTTTGCCCCGGCAATATTATGGCGCAAAACCCTCAGTGGCGAATGTCGCTTAAACAGTGGCAACAGGTATTTGAACAATGGGTGGTAACGCCTGAGCCTAAGGCGTTAATGCACGCCAGTATCTTCTTCGATATGCGCTCGGTTTACGGTCCACAAACCTTATTTGATGCGCTGCAGGATAAAGTCTTAGCTCAAACCCGTGATAACGATATTTTCCTCGCGGGCATGACAGGTAATTCGCTGGTGGAGTCGCCGCCGCTGGGCTTTTTCCGCAAATTTGTCCTCGAACGTGATGGCAGCGAAGTCAAAGGCATAGATTTGAAGCATAAAGGCAATGCCTTGATCAACGATATTGCCCGTGTTTATGCCCTGTCGGCAGGGATCAAAGAAGTGAATACTGCGAAACGTATCCGTGCCTTGATGGACGCAAACATTCTCAATCGTAAAGATGCGCTTAATCTTGCCGATGCCCACGAGTTTATCGCCCATATGAGGTTATCGAACCAAGGTTATCAGCATAATCTCGGGCTAGAGGTGAGTAATTATCTGCTACCCGCGCATTTATCTTCGCTGGTTCGCCATCAGCTACGTGATGCCTTTAAAGTGGTGCATGAGGCGCAGGCGGGGATGAAGATGAAGTTTATGCGAAGTTTTTGATATGAATACACTGCTGCTGAAAACTAAACTTAATTGGCGGGCGCTGCGTTGCCAACATCAGTTATTTAAGGGTTATTATCAATCGCTATTACCTCTGCTGGCGATGCCGTTATCCGAAGCGCCTTTGATGGCGATGGATTTAGAGATGACAGGTCTCAATCCGCAGCAAGATCAAATTCTCAGTATTGGCTTAGTGCCGATTGATCGCGGTGAGATCCCATTGGCACGCGCCGAGCAAAAGTTAGTGCAAATTCGCGGCAGTGTTGGCCAAAGCGCGACTATCCATGGGATCCTCGATAATCACCTGGTGCAGGCGGTCACCATCGAGGAAGCCATGGGTTGGTTTATCAATCAAACCTATGGTCGGGTGCTGGTCGCGCATCATGCTCCGCTAGATTGCCGTTTTCTGCAGCAGGATTTATTGGCGATTTACCATCAAGCCCTCGTACTCCCTGCTATTGATACGCTCATGCTTGAAAGGCATCGTTTGCTACGGGAACACTCAGTGATTAAAGAGGGGGATTTGCGTCTTGGTGCTTGCCGCGAACGTTACGGTTTACCCATTTATACCGCTCACAGTGCGTTGACCGATGCCTTAGCTTGCGCTGAATTATTATTGGCGCAAATGGCAGCTATGGGTGGCGCTGGGCAACTTACTGTGGCTGATTTATTGCAGCAATCGACTTAGCAGTTTCATCTTAGGTTAATCACTGACAGGCTAGACTCTGTAACCCGCTTTAAGCTTAACTTTTAAGTTTAAAATCAATGCCGCCAACTTGGCAATCCAACCAACTTGTACTTCACTCTACTAAACTGAGTGCGTAGGAGAATATGATGCCGTTACCTTTGCTTTGGATGGGTAGTGCCGTAATTGGCGCAGTTTTGTTGGCCGATGAGCGTGAAAAACGTCAGCAACTTGAGCGCGATAGATTACTCGGTAAAGCGCCTAAGTATCCCGTCGCCAAGCGCGCTATGGTGGCGGCGCCGAGTCAATGGCAAAAGGGATTAAAACAAGTTGCGCCAATCCCAGGCAGTATCGTCTGTTGTTATGTCTTTGGGGTGATTGAACATACGGGTATCTGGCTGGGTGATGATTGCCTCGTAGAGTTACATGGCTCAGGGTTGGTGCGGGCCGTGTCGGTAAAGCGTTTCTTGGCGGGGCGAACGGGCAGCCAAATCTATCTTGCCTGTAATCATCTGCATCAACCACTCATCGCCGACGCTGTGTTTACCCGCGCCGAGCAGGCGATTTATCAGTATCGGGAATATGATTTATTTGACAATAACTGTCATCGATTTGTCTGGTCTTGTATTAGCAATAGTGAAAGGGGCGAAGAAGCGGTTAAAGGTTTTAATGAGTTAAATCAAAAACTCGCCGAGCATTTTAATCAAGCTATCTATTGGGATGAGATGAGCATTAGCAAGCTGAATGAATAAGTTTTGTCGTCATAAACTAAAAAAGCCATCTTAATCGATGGCTTTCTGTCTTAGTAAAACACGATATTACCGTTTTGCAGAAACCGTTTACGGCTTACAAAAATAATCGACAGCGCGTTTAACTAACTCTATGCCCGTTTTATCGCAAGGCGGTAACTTGGCATCACTGATATTGATTGGTGTCACGCGGTTGCCCCATTGCAGCAAGAGTGCAGCAGAGGTTAAGCCGGCGCCAAAGGCACAAGAGAGTATGGTTTGATTTGGCTTAATCACGCCTTGCTCTAACGCATCACAAATCGCAATCGGAATGGTTGCTGCCGAGGTATTGCCATAATTGGCAATGTTAACGAAGGCTTTTTCTTTCGGAATTTTCATTCGGCTGACTAAGGTATCGATAATGCGCTCGTTGGCTTGATGCGGGATCACTAGATCCACTTCATCTTTATCAACACCACATTTTTCAAGCACTTTAGTGCTCAACTTGTTCATGCCGTTAATCGCGCGTTTGAAGATTTCTTGGCCATCGAATTCAATAAAGAAATCCAATGACTCGGCAGAGAATCTGTCCATCGCCGTACCAAAGCCAGCTTTAAGAATGTCACGACCTTCAGGATCGTTATTCAGCTCATAACCGAGCACGCCACCGGCAACATCTGTTGCTTCAACAACAACGGCACCTGCGCCATCGCCGAATAACACGGCAGTTTCGCGGCGTGACCAATCTAGATAGAAAGAGAGGCGCTCGGCACCAATCACCAATACTTTCTTGCTCTGGCCACTCTTGATTTGTGAGCTGGCTAAACCTAAGCCATATAAAAAGCCACTGCAGGCAGCATTGATGTCGAACGCGGCACAACTGGCGCCAATATTAGCTTGTACAGTGGATGCGATATTCGGGATCAAAGTGTCTGGGCTGGCGCTGGCCAGAATGATCATGTCGATTTCACTGCCATCGATACCCGCAGTTGCGAGCGCGCGTTGTGCTGCAACTGAAGCGAGTTCAGAGGTGTTAACATGACTGATATGGCGCTGGCTGATGCCGGTGCGAGATTTAATCCATTCGTCGGATGTCTCGATAAAGGTCGCAAGATCATCGTTGGTCAGAGTGGCTGGTGGAACACATTTGCCCCAACCTGTGATAGTGGCGTACTGCATGGTGGTTTCTCTCAAATAAAAAAGGCAGAACCTGAGCGCTGCCTTGAATCGACAACAAAGCTTATCGGCAACTCTAATGGCCGTCCGTGATCTAGACCACCTGTTTGGCGACGAGATCTCGAATTGTCATTGCGGCATGCAGAATATGATGACGCAGTAGCGCCGTCGCTTTTTCTGTTTCTCTCAGTTTGCAGTGGTTGAGCAAAGCTCTGTGCTCATGCTCTGCAGCAGGAATCCCCCCCGCGAGCAATAACTGCAAACGAATGTATCTATCACAATTAGTATTGAGGCCGTGAACAACCTCAAGGGTGTGTGGGCGATTAGCCGCCTGATATAAGCAAGTGTGAAATTGCGTATTCAACTCGCTCCAACTGGCAACGGCATCTTCATGTTTGAAGGCCGATTCCAATTGTTCGAGTACACGTTCAGCTTTTTCTAAATCAGCGTCTTGAAGCAGTGGGATCGCCTTAGCGAGCAGATCGGTTTCGATCATGGCACGTAATTCAAAAAGTTCGGTGACTTGCTCGACGGATAACACGGTCGCCGTTGCACCTTTATGGGGCTCAAACTTAACGAGTCCTTCGGCTTCGAGTTGCAATAAGGCTTCTCTCACCGGAATGCGGCTGACATTTAACGCTTCAGCCAACGCACTTTGTCTGAGTGGTTCTCCTGCGGCTATGTCACCTGAAAGAATTCTCTCTCTGAGCACTTCAACAACTAACTGGGTGCGGGTTTTGTGGACTATAGGCGTAGTTCGACTCATTATTTCCGTCTATTTCGGGTATTTTCTCGTTATCTGCCCAAGATTACCGTTAAAAACACCACAAATAAAGGGAAATGCTTGATTGAGTGCAGCACCTAAGAGACTAACAATGCCCAAAAGACGGGGTTTTTTGTGGTTTTCTCTTACAATTTGAAGCGTATTCCTTGCGAGCGGCTTCGATGGCAGCGGTGGCAATTATTTGTAAAAACGCTGTTCAGCTTCTTCGATTGAGTATTTTGATTAAAACAGTGCAATTACACATTTCACTGCTGGATTTTTTGTACTCTGATTGGGTAGGACAATTGCTATCTCGCATAGACACAAGCTGTGCATAGAGATTTGCCTGTACAGCCACGAAATATCACTAACGCGCAATTTAGCGCTAAAAGCATAACTTCGCGGTGCAATTTCTGATAATGAATGGAATAATAGTGCGATAACGCCTTAGGCGATTTGGGAGTATTACAGTGAGTCGAGCAGTATTTTTAGACCGTGATGGTGTGATTAACAAAGACCATGGTTATGTCCACCTAGTGGATGACTTCGAATATATTGACGGTGTGTTTGAATCTTGTCTCTCTTTAAAGGAAATGGGCTACAAGTTAGTTGTTGTTACTAATCAATCTGGTATTGCCCGTGGGATGTACACTGAAGACCAATTCCACAGCTTAACGGAGTGGATGGATTGGAACTTTGCCGATAAAGGGGTGGAGCTCGATGGTATTTACTATTGCCCGCATCATGCCGAGAAAGGCATAGGGGAATATAAGGTCGATTGTGATTGCCGCAAACCTAAGCCGGGTATGCTTAATGATGCGGCGCAATTCTTAAAAATCGACTTAGCGCACTCAGTCATGGTTGGCGACAAAGCCGAAGATATGCAGGCCGCGAAAGCGGCGGGCGTGACTACTCGTATATTAGTGCGCAGTGGTAAGGTTATTGCTGATGACAGTGATGCCACTGTGGTACTCGACAGTATTGCCAATGTGCCGTCTTACTTAAAAAGCCTAGGCTAGTCGCTACGCTACTACTTATTAAGCAGATAAACATTTGCTTATAAGTTCATCTCAAGTAGCTACTATCACAGTAGCCAGTAGCGTGGGTTATTGCTCTTGTTGAATGGAAGCTTGCGTTAAAAGCGATCTAATATGGCATAAAGAGCTAACCAATAGGTTGGCTCTTGTCATTTCTAGCGCTGGGTTAACCTCATCTTTTGCTTTAATCCAGCACAAATTCGATAATATTGGCGTTAAAACACACTTTTAGTTTAAAAAGTGTGCGCTTGAATCGTTTTTCGTAATTATTCGCGCCAAAGGGGTTGCGGTAAAATCTGACATCCCTATAATGCGCATCCACTGACCCAGCGGGGTCAAGGGTTAAACGCTGAATAAGCCGCTAACCATGCTCTTTAACAATTTATCAAGCAAATCTGTGTGGACACTCACAGGTGTTGAGTTAATCGAAACTGCTTAACCTTCGGGTTGGCAGTCAAAAATTTAAATCAATGTTTTCAAGTCATTCTCCTCAACGAGAAGCGTGATTGAGTGTTCATAGTAATATGTACATACAGTAATGTATGAATTGAAAGGCGATGCTTCTTAGTGAGCAAAGCGAATCAAAACAGTAGAATTCATTGAGCCGTTTGACGTCAGTCAAACAACAAAACTTTAATTGAAGAGTTTGATCATGGCTCAGATTGAACGCTGGCGGCAGGCCTAACACATGCAAGTCGAGCGGCAGCACAAGTAAGTTTACTT
>NZ_JAUOET010000048.1:0-12485 GCF_031932075.1 Shewanella sp. SP1S2-4 | reverse complement strand
AAGTGTGAACTCAAACAAAGCAAATCAGCTTTCCGAATTATTATTAACGTGGTCCAGAGATGGACACGGTAATAAACAGAATTTGCTTGGTGACAATAGCCTTGTGGAACCACCTGATCCCATCCCGAACTCAGAAGTGAAACGCAAACGCGCCGATGGTAGTGTGGGGTCTCCCCATGTGAGAGTAGGTCATCGCCAAGCATCCAAATAAACACAAAAGCCCTAGCCTAAACCGCTAGGGCTTTTGTGTTTATACGCTTCGCGAGAACCTATCTCGATGTCGGTCAATAAATGTTCCTTCAATATTGACACTTCCACCATCCATGGTGGTCGCCCCGCCGCTAAGCGGACTCCCCTGCTACGAAGACAAGCTTCTTCGCGTTCAATCATGGCTAAATACTACGTATTTATAGCGCTATGATTTCACCCCCATGTGAGAGTAGGTCATCGCCAAGCGCCTAATTATCTCATTGAGATGTAACGAAGCCAGCTGAATAAGCTGGCTTTTTTGCGTCTGAAATTTGCAGGAATTGATATATTTTCTTCCAACTTGCATTTTCCTTGCTATTTTTCTCACCAGCTCACCAGCTCACCAGCTCACCAGCTCACCAGCTCACCAGCTCACCAGCTCACCAGCTCACTAGCTCACCAGCTCACCAGCTCACTAGCTCACTAGCCATTTGAATTACTGAGTACATTTTCGATCTTAGGCTTTCTTATCTCGTTCTTGTCATAGTGCTATTACTTAATCTTGCGCATATCTAAAAGCCTAAGGTCTACTGAGGCAACACTCTTGCGTGTCTCTCAAGGTAACCGTTCGATACACAGATCGTATTGCCGGGCACTTCTCTGCGTTGATACCAAGGCGGATACTTAAGTTGTCAAAATGGGTGATTTAATTTGTTAGATTGAACCCATTCCTCTTCTTCAATCAATGCCTTTAGAACGACATTCCTTTTTTATCTTCTACCAGAATCAAATAGCAGTAACTTGGATTGTGAAATTTGCATACTTTTTCACTTGGTTTATTCCTATGTCCGTTGTCTTCAATTTAGGAATCATTTTTTAGCCTAGGACATCATTTCGACTTAAATCCAGCATAGTAAGTATTTCATTATGGAATATTGAATTAATGGCCCGATTTATGAGGATTAATGACTGGCCGCCTTTGAATTTATTTAATATTGGTAAGACCAATTTACATGTATATGGTTTTTTTGTTATCAATTGGTTATGTTTGTGGCGGATTAAGTTCAGCTTACTTTCTTGTTGCGTGATTTATTAGCTTTTAAATGTGATTTTTTATTCAAATGTTCTTTGGTTTGGTGGTCGCTATAGGTCTGTCTACGAGAGACCCATAGTTTGTAAACCGTTCAACCGATTGAATGTTGAACTTGTGATGCGATAGCGATGGTTTGGGGCAATCGTACTGTTGATAGGGATTGAGAGAGTAAGGGGGAGGGGGAGCTATGGAGGATGTAACACAATCTTTATTGGATGCCGTTGGCATTATGTTTTTGGGGATGGGCTTAGTATATTTATTTTTAAGTGTACTAATCCTTGGGATCCATGTGGTTGCGCGTGCCTCAGCACGTTTTGCTAAAAATCATGCTAAAAGTCAGCTGAGTGTAGCGCAATCTGATGTTAAGCCTTTAGACCCAAATGTGGTCGCTGCGATTTCACTAGCGGTAAAGCAGTATCGTTCACAGATTAAGTAATGGGGAGCAGTATGACTTTTGTATCTAGTTCTACGACGGCAGTGGCTAAGCCATTATTTTTAACTGATGTCGTTTTGCGGGACGCGCATCAATCTATTTTAGCAACGCGCTTACGCCTTGATGACATGTTACCGATTGCGCCATTACTCGATAAGATCGGTTTCTGGTCACTGGAATCTTGGGGTGGGGCGACGTTTGATGCCTGTATTCGTTATCTTGGTGAAGATCCTTGGGATCGGATTCGTGAGCTGAAAAAGGCGATGCCCAATACGCCACAGCAAATGTTGTTGCGTGGCCAAAACCTCTTAGGTTATCGCCATTATGCTGATGATTTAGTGACGCGTTTTGTTGAGCGCGCCCACACTAATGGCGTTGATGTATTTCGGATTTTCGATGCGATGAACGATGTGCGCAACCTCGAGACTGCGGTGAAAGCGGTGCGCCAAGTTGGCGGCCATGCGCAGGGGACGATTTCGTATACCACGAGTCCAGTGCATACCATAGAGACGTGGGTGGATATGGCAAAACGTCTCGAAGATATGGGTTGTGATTCTTTGTGCATCAAAGATATGGCGGGCTTACTTAAGCCGATGGAAGCGTTTGAGCTGATTAGCCGACTAAAATCCCAAACGCAACTTGTGTTATCTATGCATTGTCATGCGACTACGGGGTTGAGTACGGCCACTTATCAGAAAGCCATTGAAGCGGGTATTGACGTGCTCGATACGGCAATTTCGTCGATGAGTCAAACCTATGGACATACTGCAACTGAAACCGTTATCGCTATGGTGGAAGATACTGAGCGTGCCACGGGTTACGATATGGTGTTGCTTGAGGAAATTGCCGCTTACTTCCGTGACGTGCGTAAGAAGTACGCTAAGTTTGAAGGCGCGCTGAAAGGCATTGATTCGCGTATTTTACGCGCCCAAGTACCTGGTGGCATGCTGACCAATATGGAGAACCAATTAAAGGAGCAAGGCGCGGCCGATAAGATGGACTCGGTATTGGAAGAAATTCCCCGCGTACGTGCTGATTTAGGTTTCTTGCCGTTAGTGACGCCCACATCGCAAATTGTTGGCTCGCAGGCAGTCATTAATGTGTTGATGGGTGAGCGTTATAAGTCACTGACCAAAGAGACTGAGGGCGTGCTTAAGGGCGAGTATGGCGCAACGCCTGCGCCAGTCAATGCCGCCTTGCAAGCCAGAGTCTTGCAAGGGGCGCAAGCCATTACCTGTCGCCCTGCGGATCTATTAACGCCTGAACTGGCTAAGTTACGGCTTGAGTTGGTAGAGAAAGCGCAGGAACAAGGCATTCGCTTATCCTCAGAGCATGACGATGATGTGCTGACCTATGCACTCTTCCCACAAATAGGATTGCAGTTCTTAAAGAATCGTGACGATCCAAGCGCCTTTGAGCCTAAGCCTGAATTGACTGCGGCACTTGCTACTAATGCTGCGGATCGTGGCCCTGAAACCTACACTGTGACTGTCGAAGGGCAAGATTATGTGGTCGAAGTCGCCGCAGGTGGGGAGATTTCGCAAATCCAAGCACAGGGCCAAAGTGTGCATGCCGTGCAAACGGCTACGGCGAGCACTATGCCAACTGCGTGCCATGGAGAGATCAGGCTTGAAATGAGCGCGCCGCTGTCGGGCAACATCTTCAAAGTGCATGTTTCTCCAGGCGATAGAGTGTGTGAAGGCGATGTTGTGATCATCCTTGAGGCGATGAAGATGGAAACTGAAATTCGTGCTCAGGGCGATGGCATTATCGCTAAGCTCTGGGTGAAAGAAGGCGACTCAGTATCTGTGGGTTCTCAATTACTGGCCTTGGCGTAGGAGTCATTATGGAAGGTTTAATGGCTTTTTGGGCCGAGACTGGTATTGCCCATTTTACTGGTGGGCAAGTGTTGATGATGGCAGTGGGCGCTTTGCTCTTGTATCTCGCCATCGTGCGAGGGTTTGAGCCTTTATTATTGCTGCCAATTGGTTTTGGTGCAGTGCTGGCGAACATTCCCCACGCGGGATTTACCGAAGAAGGTGGCATGCTGTATTACGCCTATCATGTGGGGATTGAGACTGGGGTGTTCCCACTGTTGATCTTTATGGGCGTAGGCGCGCTGACCGACTTTAGTGCCTTGATTGCCAATCCTAAAACCCTGTTGTTAGGAGCTGCGGCGCAGTTTGGGATTTTCGCGACATTGATCGGGGCGATAGCGCTGAACTTAGTGCCGGGCTTTGAGTTCACCATGAAGGACGCGGCGGCCATTGCGATTATTGGCGGTGCTGATGGACCTACGGCGATTTTCCTCGCCTCCAAACTGGCGCCTGAGTTATTGGGGGCGATTGCGGTCGCGGCTTATTCCTATATGGCGTTAGTCCCGATTATTCAACCGCCGATCATGCGCTTACTAACAACCCAAGCTGAACGCGAAATTAAAATGGAGCAGCTGCGGGACGTCAGTAAAAAGGAAAAGATCATTTTCCCTTTGATGGTGCTGGGATTAACGATTCTCTTCTTACCTGCGGCCACGCCGTTAGTGGGCATGTTTTGCCTTGGTAACTTGATGCGCGAATCGGGCGTAGTGGATAGATTATCGAAAACGGTGCAGAACGAGCTTATTAATATCGTCACGATTTTCTTAGGGTTAGCTGTGGGCTCTAAGTTATCCGCCGATCAATTCCTACGACTGGAAACATTAGGGATTCTGGTTTTGGGTGCCTTGGCTTTCGGCGTTGGTACTGCCGCGGGTGTGTTGATGGCAAAGCTGATGTGTAAGCTGTCGGGCGGTAAAGTGAACCCGCTGATTGGCGCCGCAGGGGTATCGGCTGTGCCTATGGCGGCGCGAGTCGTCAACAAAGTCGGATTGGAAGCGAATCAACATAACTTCCTGCTGATGCATGCAATGGGGCCCAATGTGGCGGGGGTGTTAGGTTCTGCAGTCGCTGCGGGGATTTTACTTGCTGTTCTTGGGTAACGGATTGGGTTAATCACTGAGTTAACCGATTTGGGTTAACTGAGCTTTGAACATCTTCCAATCGTTAGCTCAGTTTGATCACTAAGGCCAACTCAGTATTGAGTTGGCCTTTTGCTAAGCCGTTAACCACATTAACGTGATAAGGATTAAAATCATCCCTTCACCTATGCCGATAATGTAGATAAAACCTCGTCTGCCTTGTTTTAGCGTGAGTTTGTTGGCTTTTAAAAATAACGCCCAAAACAAACATAGGATCAGCGGGATAAGGAAGAGTCTCGTCATTGTCTGTTCTGCTAAAATGTGAGTTAGAGTGGCTTCAGAGTCTAACAGCTTGATCTTATTTGAGTAACCTATTTTGCAGTTGATGAGGATCGTTGGAGTTGATTGGGGCTTTAAAGCCGACGGATTAAAGGCCGTTTGCTGGATAATAAAAAAGACCGCCTAAGCGGTCTCTTGATTTATATCATCTGCGTAATTTACCTAATGTTACTGGTGGTTTAGCGCAGTGGCTTCGCCCCAGTATTGTTATTGCTGCGAATTCACAGGTGTAATGTCTTAGTTATCGTTCGAATAAAACTGCGCTTCATCGAGTTCATTTTCTGATTTACCAATCACGACTGCTGTCATCATATCACCCGTCACATTCGTTGCTGTGCGGATCATATCGATAATACGGTCAATCGCGGCGATAAAGGCAATGCCTTCTAGTGGTAGACCAATCACACCTAAGGTCACAGTTAACATCACCATTGCACTTCCTGGCACGCCAGCGGTACCAACAGAAGCGACGGTCGCAGTTACTGCAATCATCACATAGTCCAGTGTATCGAGCGGAATATTGTAAATCTGGGCGATGAAGATAGCGGCAATGGCAGGGTAAATACCTCCACAGCCGTCCATGTTCATGGTCGCACCTAATGGCATCACAAAGGCGCTATAACGCTTTGATACGCCCATGGTTTCGACTGCGCGGGTGCTCGCAGGTAAAGTACCGAAACTTGAAGAAGTACTAAAGGCGACTAACTGCGCTGGCATAGCTTTGCGGAAAAATTGCAGTGGGCTTAAACCACCGACAAATTTCACTAAGCCACCGTAAACAAAGATGATATGGATAAAGGCGGCAATGTAGATAGCCCCAATAAACTTACCTAACGGCAGTAGAGTTGATAAACCGTATTCACCGACAACCCAAGCCATTAAACCAAACACACCGATAGGGGTTAGTTTTAAGACCATGCGAGTCAGTTGGAACATGACTTCTGCGCCCGCTTCTATGGTGCGTTTTAGCGGCTCAGCTTTCTCGCCGACTTTATTGATAGCGATACCCACTAACGCGGCAAACACGATAATTTGCAGTACCTTGCCTTCAGCCAGTGAGGCGAAAGGATTGACTGGTATCATATCGAGCAACACTTGTGCAAAACCGGGAATATTACGCTCGCGCACTTCCGTTGCCGTGAGCTGCATAGTGCCGCCCATGTCGATCATTGAACCTACGGCTAAGCCAATCAGCGAGGCAATCGTGCCTGTCAGCATGAACATGCCTAAGGTTTTAAGGCTCAAGCGTTTCAGGCTAGTTTGCGAGCCTAGCGACGTGATACTGACGACAATGGCACAAAATACCAAAGGCGCGACCAACATCTTAATGGCGCCAATGAACAGATCTCCGAGTGGTTTTAGCACTGTAGCGCTTTCACCTAAAATAACGCCAACGAGCGCACCTAAGATAAAGCCTGCTAAGACTTTTTGCCAAAACGGAATGCGGCTAATGGTTTGAAGGATCATGCATATTCCAGAAAAATAAATTAAGAGTGAGCCAATAGACCTGCGATGATAGGATTCGTATTCAACGAGTTGAGCGTGATGTTAACGCGCTCTCAGTCATGCGCATGGTCATTGATTGCCATAGTTAAACCATTGTATCGACAGAGCTAGGGTTATAACAAACCGTTTTTCTTATAACTTATTGTGATAAGTGAGTTTGTTGTAAAAAGATTAAGTGAAACATTCAATTAACCCATGAAAAACCTTATCGCATTAAATACAAAAAGAGAGATTTATCATTGAGTAAGCCATTATGACTGAGTTAGGCATTATGTTCTCCGGTGCTTTTTTAGCGGCGACTTTGTTACCGGGGGGATCTGAAGTCTTACTTGTGGCGCTATTAAACAAAACTCCAGAGGCTTGGGTTGCGCTGGTCGTGGTGGCCAGTATTGGCAACACGTTGGGCGCGATGACCAGTTTCTATTTAGGCCGCTTAGGTCGCCTAGCAAAATCACCAGAAGCGTTAGCGACAGGTAAACACGCAAAGGGGCTCGCCTTGATTGAACGCTACGGCATGTGGGCGCTATTACTCTCATGGGCACCGGTTATCGGCGATATTCTCTGTTTATTGGCGGGCTGGGTGAGGTTACCGCTAATGTCCTCTTTGCTGATGATTTTAATTGGTAAAACAATTCGTTACTTAATTGTTGCCGCTGCCGTGCTGCAATGGATGGCATGATGGCGTTAGGATGCATTTAATGGTCAAGGGCGGGGAGTGTTTTTCCGTTTAGACTGAATTTACTGTATAGATAGGAACTTAGTGTCAATTTTGCGAGTCATAAATCCCAATGCTTAATCATTTAAGCGCACTTTATTCTACGGACTTTGACTCAGCGGACTGTGAATAAGCGTACTATGACTAAGCGCATTATGACGCTACACAGCGATGACTATACGCAGCACTATGATTATGAAGCTGTATTTTTGACCCATTGATGTATGAGGGGAATGTTTTGAAGAAATGGATATTAGCGGTCGCAATTTCTGCCGCACTCGCGGGCTGTGCATCTGAAACGACTACGGCGAACTTGCCCGCAGGCGTTAAACTTATCGAAAATGTGCAACTGGCCGATTCGCAAGTAGGGATACCCTACAAAAAGTACCAATTAGCCAATGGGTTAACGGTTATTTTGCATCAAGATGATTCCGATCCCTTAGTGCATGTCGATGTTACTTATCATGTGGGCTCTGCCCGTGAATTGGCTGGCCGTTCGGGTTTTGCGCATTTATTTGAACACATGATGTTCCAAGGCTCGCAGCACGTCGCCGATGAACAACATTTTGAAGTGGTTACCGAAGCTGGCGGCACCTTAAACGGCACGACCAATACCGACAGAACCAACTACTTTGAAACCGTGCCCAGCAATCAATTAGAAAAAATGCTTTGGCTTGAGTCGGACCGTATGGGCTTTTTATTGCCAGCGCTCACCAGTGAAAAATTTGAAGTGCAGCGCGAGACAGTGAAAAACGAGCGTGCGCAACGTATCGACAATCAGCCCTATGGCCGCATGAGTGAGCGTTTTAGCCAAGCCATGTATCCTGTCGGTCATCCTTATTCTTGGCCTGTGATTGGCTGGCCGGACGATCTTAATCGTGCCACAGTTGATGATGTTAAACACTTTTTCCAACGTTGGTATGGGCCTAACAATGCAACCCTGACCATAGGTGGCGATTTCGATGAAATGCAGACCTTAGCCTGGGTGAACAAATATTTTGGTGAAATCCCACGCGGCCCTGAAGTCTCTTTAGAGCAAAAGGCGCTGGTTAACTTAGATAAAACGCGTTATATCTCCATGGAAGATCAAGTGCACTTGCCCTTGATCCGTATTGGTTTCCCAACCGTATACGCAAGGCATCCTGATGAAGCTGCGCTCGATCTGTTAGCCAATATTTTAGGCGGCGGCAAAACATCCTTGTTATATAAAAACTTGGTGAAGGATGGTTATGCCGTGCAGGCCAATGTCAGCCACCCTTGCCAAGAGCTTGCGTGTCAGATGTCGATTTATGCTTTAGCTAATCCTGAAAAGGGCGGCAAACTGGCGGATCTGGAGCAACGTATCCTCGATTCTATTAATGAGTTTGAGCAACGTGGCGTTACCGATGACGATCTGCAAAAAGTCAAAGTGCAGTTTGAGGCCGATACCATTTACAGCCTGCAAAGTGTTTCTGGCAAAGTGTCTGCCTTAGCAATGAACCAAACGCTATCGGGCAATCCGAACATGATAGCTTCAGATTTGAGTCGTTATGCCAATGTGACCAAAGACGATGTGATGCGCGTGTTCAAGCAATACATTAAAAATAAGCCTATGGTGGTGATGAGTGTGGTGCCGCAGGGTATGACGTCGCTTATCGCCCATGCCGATAACTTCACGCCCGCGATGCTGCCTATTGCGCAAACGGCGGTTGAAGGGGATTTGCCAAAGCCTGAACTTGTTTCAAGTTTTGATCGGACTAAGATGCCCGCATCTGGCGCCGCACCTGTGTTAAAGGTTCCGACAATATGGACAAAAACCTTAGCCAATGGCATAGAGGTCATGGGCACGCAAAGCACTGAAACGCCAACGGTTGAGCTGATTGTGTACCTTAATGGCGGCCATAGACTGGTACCAGTTGAAAAAGCGGGTTTAGCGACGCTGACCGCAGAAATGCTTAACGAGTCGAGCCAGAAACGCAGCAGTGAAGCGCTTTCGCAAGCGTTAGAAATGCTCGGCAGTTCAGTCGACTTTAGTGCCTCTGAATATCAAAGTGCGATTAAAATATCGACGCTGACAGCGCATTTAGATGAGACGCTGGCGATTATGGAAGAAAAGCTCTTCCAGCCAGCCTTCAACGAAGCGGACTTTACCCGAGTAAAACAGCAGCAGTTACAGCAGATCCAGCATATGCAGTCCGATCCTAGCTACCTTGCTGATACGGCGTTGTCGTCTTTGTTATACGGTAAAGACAATGCCTTAGGCGTGAATGACATAGGTACGCTCGATTCAGTCTCGGCGCTCACGTTAGCCGATGTAAAAGCGTTTTATGCCCAGCAGTATCAAGGCGGTAACGCTAAAATCGTCACAGTCGCCAATTTACCTGAATCAGTATTATTGCCTAAGTTAGCGGGATTGAGTCAGTGGCAAGGGGCCGCAGTTGTGGTGCCGCCACTTAAGCCATTCCCTGCATTAAAAGGCGGTACGATTTATCTGATTGATAAACCTGGCGCGGCGCAATCGGTGATCAATATCGCCAAGCGCGCATTGCCCTATGATGCCACAGGCGATTACTTTAAATCTTACCTGATGAATTATCCGCTAGGCGGCGCATTCAATAGTCGTATTAACCTGAATTTACGTGAGAATAAAGGTTATACCTATGGTGCTCGCACCAGTTTTGCGGGCGGCGCTGAAGTCGGTGATTTTGTCGCATCAAGTAACGTTCGCAGTGATGTGACGGCGAAAGCACTCACTGAGTTTGTAAAAGAAATCAGTGCGTACCAGCAAAAGGGTATGACGGATACTGAACTTGCCTTTATGCGAAATTCAGTCTCGCAAGGCCAAGCACTTGATTATGAAACGCCGTATCAAAAAGCGGGCTTTATGCGAATGATCCAACGTTACCAATTGAGCCAAGATTTTACGACTCAACAGGACAAGATCATTAATACTGTAACAAAAGATGAACTCAATGCCCTCGCGGCTTCCGAGCTAGATATCAATAAAATGGTGATTCTAGTGGTGGGAGATAAAGCGAAAGTCGAAGCAGATTTAGCGGCGTTGGGCTATCCAATTGAAACTTTAGTATTGTAAATTGGTATTTCGCCCTTATATAGGTGAGAGGCGGGTACGTTAATTAACGACTATTCGTCACATATTTACCGGATTTACATCGAAAGACGGTGACAGCATTAGCTGTCACCGTCTGCTTTTAACAGTACAAGTTGTGAATTTGGCTTGCCCCACAGACAGGTTTAGATTTATTTTGAGGCGTATTTTGCAAGATAAGCCTCAAAATAAAGGTCTGACTGTTAACCTTGTCGCGATAGCGAATCACCAATTAGAGAAGCGCAAATTGAAGTCATTCAATGAATTAGTACAACATCTCTCGGACGCCCATGGGCGCACCGCACTCTTGGGTATGTTACGTGGCATAGAACGTGAGGCGTTGCGGATTGATGAGTCGGGTTATCTCGCCACCGATTCACATCCTGAAGCCTTAGGCTCAGCGTTAATGCATTCGCGTATTACGACGGATTACAGTGAAGCCTTGCTCGAGTTTATTACTCCGGTAAATAATAATGTTGAGCAATTGCTAAACGGATTAACTGAAACTCACGCCTTCAGCGTGCGCCATTTAAATGGCCAGCGCCTGTGGCCGGTGAGCATGCCTTGTTATGTGAAGGACGAGAAACAGATCCCCGTTGCCCGTTATGGTTCATCAAATACCGGTATGATGAAAACCTTATATCGTAAGGGCTTAACCTATCGTTACGGCGCCTTGATGCAGATTATTTCTGGGGTGCACTTTAACTTTTCGGTATCGCAAGAGTTATGGCAAAGCCTGTACGAATTGAGCGATAAGCAGTTAAGTTACGATGATTTTATTTCAGAATCCTATTTTGGCTTGATCCGTAACTACCGCCGTTTAGTCTGGGTGCTACCTTATTTATTTGGTGCTTCACCAGCGTTATGTAGCTCTTTCATTAAAGATCAAAAAACCGATCTCAAGTTTGAAAAAACGGGTCACGGTACTCTGTATCTACCCTATGCGACTTCGTTGCGTATGAGCGATTTAGGCTACACCAACAAAGAGCAAGAAGAGCTGAATATCAGCTATAACTCTTTGCCTGAGTATCTGGCTGGCGTGAATGCGGCCATCAAAATGCCTTCGGCAAACTTTGCCAATATCGGCGTTAAAGTCGATGGTGAGTATCGTCAGCTCAATGCCAACGTATTGCAGATTGAAAACGAGTTCTACTCGCCAATTCGTGCCAAACGGGTGACGCGCAGTGGCGAGAAGCCGTCAGAAGCCTTAGCCCGTGCAGGGGTTGAATACATTGAAGTGCGTGCTTTAGATGTTAATCCATTTAGCCCGATTGGCATTGAGGCGACCCAAGTGCGCTTCCTCGATTTATTCCTGCTCTATTGTTTATTAACGCAGTCGCCTAAGTCTGAAGCCAGCGAAGAGGCGAGATTAAGCGCGAATCTTAAAGCTGTAGTGCTTGAAGGCCGTAAACCTGGGCTTGAGTTATTAACCGCAGACGGTTCACGTTCGCTTAAATCTTGGTTAGAAGAGTTGTTTGATGCCCTGCAACCTTTGGCGGTATTGCTCGATGGTGAGGCGACGGATTATCAAGTGGCGTTAGCCCATTGGCGTAAAGCGGTTGAAGATCCTAACTTGACCCTGTCGGGACAAGTGCTGCAAAACGTGATCAACAAAGGCCAAGATCATGGTCAGTGGGTGATGACGTTGGCGCAGCAATACTATCAATTCTTTGTCGATTATCCCTTGTCGAGCGAGACTGTTGCGCAGTATCAAGCCGAAGCATCCAGCTCACTTAACAAGCAGGCCGAGCTAGAAGCGGCGCAGCGTTCAGTTTCGTTTGATGATTATCTGGAAGATTACTTTGGAGCTCAGTCGTGAAAGAGGGCTCATTCTCTTTCACTCGCTTGAGTATCAGCGCAGCTTTGATTGGGGCCAGTGCCTTATTATCAGGCTGCGCCGCTTCACCTGAAGATCCACTGGGCTGTGGCACTGTGTCGGGTTATTTGCAGCCCGATGCCAGTACTCACTGGTATCGCGTCGTCGTGACCCATTTAAACGGTCAGGCAGTGGTCTCTAAACCCAATTATCAGCTAGCGCCCGGCGAGTATGAGTTTACCGTCGCGGAGCTGATTGATGATCCTAGCTTGTCGGTCACGCTTGCCGCTCGAACGCCTAAGGTATTTAAGCTCAATGTCGAGAGCCACCAGCGTTATCATATCGGTGCG
>NZ_JAUOET010000047.1:0-16160 GCF_031932075.1 Shewanella sp. SP1S2-4 | reverse complement strand
GTTGGTGCTGGTGTAGTAGCTAAAATCATCGCTTAATCGCGACAGAGATTAGTTTGAAAAGGAAGCTTCGGCTTCCTTTTTTGTTTAAGTGGATTATTTCACAGGTTTTGTGGATTGCATGGGATTCGCATCCTTGCTTACAAAGTCGAATAAGAATACAATCTATGGCCGATTTTTGACCCTGAGCTTATGCTATTTTGCGTTTCTAAGGGTGTTCGGAAATGCAGAGTATGATGTGGGAATTATGCCCGTCAATTAATGTGCTCTAAGCTCAGGCCGTATTGAGTAACGGAAAAACCGATGACAACAAATACTGAAAACCAGAACAATTCTCTGGATATCGTGAAGTGGGGTTTAGTGATTGTATTACTAGCCGCTGCTGTTATTGGCAATCAAATGTATAGCGAAGCCAGTGCCGTAATACGTGCGCTTAGTGTTATCGTTGCATTCGCTATTGCTGGTTTTATTGCGCTTCAGACTGTAAAAGGTAAAAAAGCGTTAGCTTTTGCCCGTGAAGCGCATATCGAAGTGCGCAAGGTTGTATGGCCGACGCGTCAAGAAGCACTAAACACCACTTTTATTGTCCTTGCAGCAACAGGTATCTTAGCTCTTATCCTTTGGGGTATGGATGCTGTGTTAATGCGAATTGTCAATTTTATCACTGGCGTATAGGCACCTCGAATGACTGAAGCTAAAGAAGCTAAAAAAAGATGGTATGTAGTGCAGGCATTCTCAGGCTATGAAGGCCGAGTTTGTAAGTCACTGATTGAATACATTAAGATGCACGGCATGGAAGAATACTTCGGCGAAGTATTGGTCCCGACTGAAGAAGTCGTTGAAATGCGTGCAGGTCAGCGTCGTAAGAGCGAACGTAAGTTTTTCCCTGGCTATGTGTTAGTCCAGATGGAAATGAACGATGACAGCTGGCATTTAGTCAAAAGCATCCCGCGTGTTTTAGGCTTTATTGGCGGAACCTCTGATCGTCCTGCCCCAATTTCCGATAAAGAAGCGGATGCAATTTTGCGTCGCTTACAAGAAACGACAGCGTCACCAACTCATAGAACTATCTTCGAGCCTGGTGAAGTGGTGCGTGTATGTGATGGTCCATTTGCTGACTTCAACGGTACCGTTGAGGAAGTGGATTATGACAAGAGCCGCGTAAAAGTATCAGTAATGATCTTTGGTCGTTCTACGCCTGTTGAACTTGACTTTAGTCAAGTTGAAAAAGGCTGATTAAATAAAATACAAAATCCGTTTGGCAACGAGGGCGAGTTTCTATATAATTCGTCCCCGTTGTTTTCGGGGGAGCACGTCAGCATGTCGCTGATGCGCGTTTGAACCCAAACTGAGGAAATGTCAGATGGCAAAGAAGATTGATGCTTATATTAAGCTACAAGTAAAATCAGGTTCTGCGAACCCGTCACCACCAGTTGGTCCAGCTTTGGGTCAAAAAGGTGTGAACATCATGGAATTCTGTAAAGCGTTTAACGCCCGTACAGAAAAAATGGAAAAAGGCATGCCTATTCCTGTCGTGATCACTGTATACAGTGACCGTTCATTCACTTTTGAAACTAAGACTTCTCCAGCGTCTTACTTACTGAAGACTGCTGCAGGCCTGAAATCAGGTTCTCCACGTCCAAACACTCAGAAAGTGGGTACTATCGCACGCGCTAAAGTTCAAGAAATTGCTGAACTTAAAGCTGCCGATATGACTGGTGCTGACATTGAAGCGATGACTCGCTCAATCGAAGGTACTGCGCGTTCAATGGGTTTGGTTGTAGAGGATTAATATAATGGCAAAGCTAACTAAACGCATGCGCGTAATTCGCGAAAAAGTTGACGGTACTAAAAGCTACGATATCAACGAAGCTGTTGCTCTGTTAAAAGAATTAGCAACTGCAAAATTCGTTGAAAGTGTAGACGTAGCAGTTAACCTGGGTATCGACCCACGTAAATCTGACCAAAACGTTCGTGGTGCAACAGTGTTGCCACACGGTACTGGTCGTGACGTTCGCGTTGCAGTATTTACACAAGGTGCAAATGCTGAAGCGGCAAAAGCTGCTGGTGCTGAGCTAGTTGGTATGGATGATCTGGCTGAGCAAATCAAAGCCGGTGAAATGAACTTCGACGTGGTTATCGCATCTCCAGATGCAATGCGCGTTGTTGGTATGTTAGGTCAAATCTTAGGCCCACGTGGTTTAATGCCTAACCCTAAAACAGGTACAGTAACACCAAACGTTGCTGAAGCTGTTAAGAATGCCAAGGCTGGTCAAGTTCGTTACCGTAACGACAAGAACGGTATTATCCACACTACTATCGGTAAAGTGGATTTCACACCAGTTCAATTGAAAGAAAACTTGGAAGCGTTGATCTCTGCACTGAAAAAGGCTAAGCCTGCAGTTGCTAAAGGTGTATACGTGAAAAAGGTTAGCATCTCTACCACTATGGGTGCAGGTGTTGCAGTTGATCAAGCTACGCTTGAGACAACCATATAATTTTACAAGGTGAGCGTATTAATCTATAATGCGCGCACTTTGTGGGTTGAAGCCTGTTTTATCGCCGTTTAATCGGTTGTAACTCAGGTTTCCGTCCAAGACCGCAGGTGTTTTTTGCAAAAATAACTTAATTTCCTGCGTAGACGGTGTCAGGCCCCAGCTAAATTTTTTACTGGATAATCTGCACCGTAAGTCACTAAATACATAAGTATTTAGTATGGTAAATACTAGGGAATACCCTAGGTAGAATCCAGGAGTAAAGCCAATGGCATTAAGACTCGAAGACAAAAAAGCGATTGTTGCTGAAGTCAACGAAGCTGCCAAAGGTGCGCTATCTGCAGTTGCCGCTGATTCTCGCGGTGTGACTGTAGGTGCTATGACCGGTCTGCGTAAAAAAGCTCGCGAAGCTGGTGTATATGTACGTGTAGTACGTAACACATTGGCTCGTCGTGCTGTTGAAGGTACAGCTTTTGAGTGCCTAGCAGAAACGTTCACTGGCCCAACTTTGATTGCTTTTTCTTTAGAGCACCCAGGTGCTGCAGCACGTCTGTTAAAAGACTTTGCTAAAGAACAAGCTAACTTCGAAGTTAAAGGCGCAGCCTTTGAAGGGAATTTCATCCCTGCAGCTGAAATTGATCGTTTGGCGAAACTGCCAACATACGAAGAAGCACTAGCTCAGTTAATGATGACTATGAAAGAAGCATCTGCTGGCAAGTTCGTTCGTACACTGGCCGCCCTGCGCGATCAAAAACAAGAAGCCGCTTAATTTCAAGCTGGCTGCTTAATAAAATTGAATTCAGAACAATAGGAAACATTTGTTATGTCTATCACTAAAGACCAAATCTTAGAAGCCTTTGCAGCTATGTCTGTAATGGAAGTTGTTGAACTGATCGAAGCAATGGAAGAGAAGTTCGGCGTTTCTGCCGCTGCTGCTGTTGTTTCTGGTGGCGCTGAAGCTGCTGTTGTTGAAGAACAAACAGAATTCAACGTAATCCTGACTGCTCACGGCGACAACAAAGTTGCTGTTATTAAAGCAATCCGTGGCGCAACAGGTTTAGGCCTGAAAGAAGCTAAAGCTATGTCTGAAGCTGCTCCAGTAGCAGTTAAAGAAGGCGTTTCTAAAGAAGAAGCTGAAGCTCTGAAGAAAGAACTTACTGAAGCTGGTGCTTCTGTAGAAATCAAGTAAGCTATTATTTAGCTTGCTCACCCAAGCCACTTGGGTGGAGGCTGGCGGTTTTTTAACCGTCGGCCTTTTTTGCGCTATATGCGCTGGCGATTTTTTTTCACCGTTTGTCGCCAAATTTTGCAGTCCCTAGCAGAGATTACTGGTTAGGTTCTTGCCATCAACGGTGATGGGCAAACGTGCTGAATTTAATAGCATAAGTTATTTATTCAGTCTTGGTCACATCTCGTAAGCAGAGGAAACCCATGGTTTACTCCTATTCTGAAAAGAAGCGTATTCGCAAAGACTTTGGTAAGCGTCCAAAAGTTTTGGATATCCCTTATTTATTGTCTATCCAGCTAGACTCTTTTAAGAAGTTCACCGATCAAGATCCTACCGGTGAGCGCGGTTTAGAAGCCGCCTTCCGTAGCGTTTTTCCCATCAAGAGCTTTTCTGGTAATTCAGAACTGCAATACGTCAGCTATAAGCTTGGCGAGCCTGTTTTTGATGTGAAAGAGTGTCAGATCCGTGGTGTTACGTACTCAGCACCACTACGCGTTAAATTACGCATGGTGTTGTATGACCGTGAAGCAGCGGCGGGCACAGTAAAAGATATTAAAGAACAAGAAGTCTACATGGGTGATATCCCATTGATGACGGATAACGGTACTTTTGTTATCAACGGTACTGAGCGTGTAATCGTATCTCAATTACACCGTTCTCCAGGCGTGTTCTTTGATCATGACCGTGGTAAAACCCACTCATCAGGTAAGGTGCTATATAACGCACGTATTATTCCTTACCGTGGTTCATGGCTTGACTTTGAATTCGATCCTAAAGATGCACTATTTGTGCGTATTGACCGTCGCCGCAAACTGCCTGCGACCATCATGTTACGTGCATTAGAATATTCTACTCAAGAGATCCTCGATCTGTTCTTTGAACGCGTTGAGTTCAAGATCAAGAAAGATACTCTGGTTATGGCTTTGGTTCCTGAGCGTCTGCGTGGCGAAACTGCCAGCTATGACATCAAGGATGCTGAAGGTTCTGTATTGGTTGAAGCCGGTCGTCGTATCACTGCGCGCCACATTCGCCAATTAGAAAAAACCAATACCACTGAACTCGAAGTGCCAGTTGAATATATCGTGGGCAAATATGCTGCTCAAGATTATATCGATCCGGATACAGGTGAAGTTTTAGTCTCTGCCAACAGTGAAATTAGCCTAGAAGATCTGGCTAAATTATCTTTGGCCGGTATTAAAGAACTCAGCACCTTGTATATCAACGAGCTAGATCATGGTGCTTATATTTCAGATACGCTGCGTATCGATTCAACCACTAACCGCTTAGAAGCACTGGTTGAAATCTATCGTATGATGCGTCCTGGCGAGCCACCAACCAAAGATGCTGCCGAAGCACTATTCCAGAACTTGTTCTTCAGCGAAGAGCGTTATGACCTGTCTAAAGTCGGTCGTATGAAGTTCAACCGTCGTCTCAGCATTCCTGATGACGAAGGTAGCGGTGTATTGTCTAAAGAAGACATCGTCGCGGTAATGAAGAATATCATTCATATCCGTAACGGTTTCGACGAAGTCGATGATATCGATCACTTAGGCAACCGTCGTATTCGTAGCGTCGGTGAAATGGCTGAAAACCAATTCCGCGTAGGTTTAGTCCGTGTTGAGCGCGCCGTGCGTGAACGTCTATCTTTAGGCGATCTGAACGAGCTGATGCCACAAGACTTGATTAACGCTAAGCCAATTTCTGCGGCAGTGAAAGAGTTCTTCGGTTCTTCTCAGCTGTCACAATTCATGGACCAAAACAACCCGCTGTCAGAAGTAACGCATAAGCGCCGTATTTCTGCTCTTGGCCCTGGTGGTTTGACTCGTGAACGTGCAGGCTTCGAAGTCCGCGACGTACATCCAACGCATTATGGTCGTTTATGTCCAATTGAGACCCCTGAAGGTCCAAACATTGGTCTAATCAACTCATTAGCAAGCTTTGCCCGTACTAACTCATACGGCTTCCTAGAAACGCCATACCGCAAGGTTATCGACGGCGTGATTACTGACGAAGTGGAATACTTGTCAGCAATCGAAGAAGGTCGTTATGTGATCGCACAGGCGAACATTGAAGTTGACGCGAACGGTCGTATGGCAGAAGAGCAAATTGCTTGTCGTCATAAAGGTGAATCTACCTTTATGCGCGCTGCTGACATCCAGTATATGGACGTTTCGCCACAACAGATCATTTCAGTTGCTGCGTCGCTCATCCCGTTCTTAGAACACGATGATGCTAACCGTGCATTGATGGGTGCGAACATGCAACGTCAAGCCGTACCAACACTGCGCTCTGAAAAGCCGCTAGTAGGTACTGGTATTGAACGTACACTCGCTGTTGACTCAGGTGTTGTGGTTGTTGCTAAGCGTGGTGGCTTCATTGACTACGTTGATGCGAGCCGTATCGTTGTTAAAGTAAATGAAGATGAGCTGCGCCCAGGCGAAGCCGGTATCGACATTTATAACCTGACTAAGTACACCCGTTCTAACCAAAACACTTGTATCAACCAACGCCCTTGTTGTGCTGTTGGTGAGCCAGTGGTTCGCGGTGATGTGTTAGCAGACGGTCCGTCTACTGACTTAGGTGATTTAGCCCTTGGCCAGAACATGCGTATCGCGTTCATGCCTTGGAACGGTTACAACTTCGAAGACTCGATCTTAATTTCTGAGCGCGTTGCGCAAGAAGACCGTTTCACCACTATCCACATTCAGGAGCTGTCTTGTATCGCTCGTGATACTAAGTTGGGTAGCGAAGAAATCACAGCTGATATTCCAAACGTTGGTGAGTCTGCTCTGTCGAAACTCGACGAGTCAGGTATCGTTTACATTGGTGCAGAAGTGAAGGGTGGCGATATTCTGGTTGGTAAAGTGACGCCAAAAGGCGAAACACAGCTGACGCCAGAAGAGAAGTTACTCCGTGCTATCTTCGGTGAGAAAGCGTCTGACGTTAAAGACAGTTCACTGCGTGTTCCTAACTCTGTTAAGGGCACTATCATCGACGTTCAGGTATTTACCCGTGACGGCGTTGAAAAAGACAAGCGTGCAGTTGAAATCGAAGAGATGCACATTGCCCAAGCTCGTAAAGACTTAGGCGAAGAGTTCAAGATCCTTGAAGAAGGTGTTTTGAGCCGTGCACGTAACCTGTTAATCGGTGCTGGTTTCACTGAAGCGCAAATTGCTGCGTTGCCACGTAAAGATGTATTGGTTCAAGTCATTGACGATGAAGCAAAACAAACTGAACTTGAGCAATTAGCTGAACAGCATGAAGAGCTGAAAGCTGACTTCGATAAGAAGTTTGAAATCAAACGTCGCAAGATCACCCAAGGTGATGACTTGGCGCCAGGCGTACTCAAAATCGTTAAGGTTTACTTAGCGGTTAAGCGTACTATCCAACCTGGTGACAAGATGGCGGGTCGTCACGGTAACAAGGGTGTTATCTCTAAGATTTGCCCAATCGAAGACATGCCATATGACGAACAAGGTAACCCAGTAGACATCGTATTGAACCCGCTAGGTGTTCCATCACGTATGAACATTGGTCAGGTACTTGAAGTCCATATGGGCGCCGCTGCCAAAGGCATTGGTAACAAGATCACTGCGATGCTTGAAGAACAGCGTGAGCTGGCTGAAGTTCGTGGTTACATCAAGCAAGTTTATGAATTAGGTGACGAAGTGCAACAGCGCGTCGATATCGATTCATTCACTGATGATGAAGTATTACGTCTTGCGACTAACCTGAAAGGCGGTATCCCGATTGCAACTCCAGCATTCGACGGTGCTAAAGAGAAAGAGATCAAGCAGATGCTTGAACTTGCAGGTTTGCCAACCTCTGGTCAGTTGAAGTTGTTTGATGGTCGTACCGGTAACGAATTTGAGCGTCAAGTAACTGTTGGTTACATGTACATGCTCAAACTGAACCACTTAGTTGATGACAAGATGCACGCCCGTTCTACCGGTTCGTACAGCTTAGTGACTCAACAACCACTGGGCGGTAAAGCTCAGTTCGGTGGTCAGCGTTTCGGTGAGATGGAAGTGTGGGCACTAGAAGCATACGGTGCCGCTTATACGCTTCAAGAAATGCTCACCGTTAAATCGGATGACGTTAACGGTCGTACTCAGATGTATAAGAACATCGTCGACGGTAACCATCAGATGCAACCTGGCATGCCAGAGTCCTTCAACGTGTTACTGAAGGAGATCCGTTCACTCGGTATTAATATCGAGTTGGATCAGGCATAAGCGCAGGCCTTTAGCCGCGTTTGGCAAACAGAATGGTGCTCCGTGCGAGCGGAGCACCCGGTTTAACTCCTTCAGGAGAGAAACGTGAAAGACTTATTAAAGTTTCTGAAACAGCAAAGCAAGACTGAAGAATTTAACGGCATCAAAATTGGTCTGGCATCGCCTGATCTGATCCGTTCTTGGTCTTTTGGTGAAGTTAAGAAGCCAGAAACCATCAACTACCGTACCTTCAAGCCTGAGCGTGAAGGTCTGTTCTGTGCGCGTATCTTTGGCCCAGTCAAAGATTACGAATGTTTGTGCGGTAAGTACAAACGTTTGAAGCACCGTGGTGTTATTTGTGAAAAGTGTGGCGTTGAAGTAACCCAAACTAAAGTACGTCGTGAGCGTATGGGTCACATCGAACTGGCTAGCCCAGTTGCGCACATTTGGTTCTTAAAATCACTGCCGTCCCGTATCGGTTTAATGCTGGATATGACGCTGCGTGATATCGAACGCGTACTGTATTTTGAATCATTTGTCGTGATCGAGCCTGGCATGACCAGCCTTGAGCGTGGCCAAATGCTGACAGAAGAAACTTATCTGGATGCATTAGAAGAATACGGTGATGAGTTCGAAGCTAAAATGGGTGCCGAAGCAGTACTTGAACTGTTACGTGCTATCGATTTAGCGAAAGAAATCGAACAAATGCGTGAAGAATTGCCTTCAATCAACTCTGAGACTCGTCGCAAGAAAGTGACTAAACGTCTTAAGTTGATGGAAGCATTCTACACTTCAGGCAACAAGCCTGAGTGGATGATCTTAAAAGTACTGCCTGTGTTACCACCTGACTTACGTCCGTTGGTACCGCTCGATGGCGGCCGCTTCGCGACTTCAGATCTTAACGACCTGTATCGCCGCGTGATCAACCGTAACAACCGTTTGAAGCGTCTGTTAGATTTAGCTGCGCCAGACATTATCGTACGCAACGAAAAGCGTATGTTACAAGAGTCTGTTGATGCGCTATTAGATAACGGTCGTCGTGGTCGTGCTATTACCGGTTCTAACAAACGTCCTCTGAAATCTTTGGCCGATATGATCAAAGGTAAGCAAGGTCGTTTCCGTCAGAACTTATTGGGTAAGCGCGTCGACTATTCTGGTCGTTCGGTAATTACCGTAGGTCCTACTCTACGTCTGCACCAATGTGGTCTTCCTAAGAAGATGGCACTGGAACTGTTCAAGCCATTCATCTATGGCAAGCTAGAAGGTCGTGGCTTAGCTACTACCATCAAAGCAGCTAAGAAGATGGTTGAGCGTGAAGTGGCTGAAGTTTGGGACGTTCTGGATGAAGTGATCCGCGAACATCCAGTGATGCTCAACCGTGCACCAACACTGCACAGACTGGGTATTCAAGCGTTCGAACCAGTACTGATTGAAGGTAAAGCCATCCAGTTACACCCACTCGTTTGTGCGGCATACAACGCCGACTTCGACGGTGACCAAATGGCGGTACACGTACCGTTAACACTGGAAGCGCAGCTTGAAGCCCGTGCCCTGATGATGTCTACCAACAACATCCTGTCACCAGCCAACGGCGAGCCTGTTATCACCCCGTCTCAAGACGTGGTATTGGGTCTGTACTACACCAGCCGTGAGCGTATTAACGGCCGTGGTGAAGGTATGTACTTTATGTCTGTTGCTGAAGTTGAAAAAGCTTACGCAACTGGCGCTGCTGAATTGCATGCCCGCGTTAAAGTACGCATCACTGAAACCATTATTGGTGACGCAGGTGAGCGTACTGAACAACGCCGTATCGTAGATACGACTGTGGGTCGTGCTCTGCTGTCATTGATTCTGCCAGCAGGTTTGTCATTTGATCTGGTTAACCAGAACATGGGCAAAAAGCAGATCTCTAAACTGTTGAACACCTGTTATCGTCAACTGGGTCTGAAAGATACTGTTATCTTCGCTGACCAATTGATGTATACCGGTTTCCGTTTTGCAACCATCTCTGGTGCCTCTGTTGGTATCGATGACATGGTTATTCCAGACGAGAAATACACCTTAGTTGCTGATGCAGAAGCGGAAGTTCTTGAAATTCAAGAGCAGTTCCAATCTGGTCTAGTTACAGCTGGTGAGCGTTACAACAAAGTTATCGATATCTGGGCAAGTGCCAACGAAAAAGTTTCTAAAGCTATGATGGAAAACCTGTCAACTGAGACAGTGATTAACCGTGATGGTGTTGAAGAGAAACAAGCCTCGTTTAACAGCATCTATATGATGGCTGACTCAGGCGCTCGTGGTAGTGCCGCACAGATCCGTCAGTTGGCGGGTATGCGTGGTCTGATGGCTAAGCCAGACGGCTCAATCATCGAAACGCCAATTACCGCTAACTTCCGTGAAGGTCTAAACGTACTCCAGTACTTTATTTCTACTCACGGTGCGCGTAAAGGTCTAGCCGATACGGCATTGAAGACAGCGAACTCGGGTTACCTGACTCGTCGTCTTGTAGACGTTGCACAAGATTTAGTGGTTATCGAAGACGATTGTGGTACTCACGAAGGTCTAACCATGAAACCGCTGATTGAAGGTGGTGATGTGGTTGAGCCGTTACGTGAACGCGTACTGGGTCGTGTAGTTGCGATTGATGTGTTCTATCCAGGCACTGAAGACGTACTCGCACCACGTAACACGCTACTCGACGAAGCATGGTGTGACAAGTTAGAAGAGCATTCAATTGACGAAGTCATTGTACGTTCTGTTATTTCTTGTGATACTGATTTCGGTGTGTGTGCAGCTTGTTACGGTCGTGACTTGGCTCGTGGTCATATTATTAACCACGGTGAAGCCATCGGTGTTGTGGCAGCACAATCTATCGGTGAACCAGGTACACAGTTAACGATGCGTACGTTCCACATCGGTGGTGCGGCATCGAGAGCATCTGCAGAAAACAATGTCCAAGTGAAAAACTCGGGTTCATTGAAACTGCATAATGCTAAGCATGTTACTAACAGTGACGGCAAACTGGTTATCGTTTCTCGTTCTTCTGAGCTGGCCGTTATTGACGAGCTGGGTCGTGAGAAAGAGCGTTATAAAGTGCCATACGGTACTGTGCTCGAGAAGCTAGAAGAAGCCGCTGTTGAAGCGGGCGATGTTATCGCTAACTGGGATCCACATACTCACCCAATCATTTCTGAAGTGGCGGGTAGTATCAAGTTCGTAGACATGATTGACGGTGTTACTATGACACGTCAAACAGACGAACTAACGGGTCTGTCATCAATCGTGATCCTTGACGTTGGTCAGCGTGGTACTGCGGGTAAAGAAATGCGCCCAATGATCCGTCTGCTTGGCGCTAACGGTAGCGATTTAATGATCCCTGGTACTGAAGTACCAGCACAGTACTTCTTACCAGGTAGTGCGATCGTTAACTTAGAAGATAACGCGCAAATCAACGTGGGTGACGCTTTAGCTCGTATTCCTCAGGAATCGTCTAAAACACGCGACATCACCGGTGGTCTACCACGCGTTGCTGACTTGTTCGAAGCGCGTAAGCCAAAAGAGCCTGCAATTCTGGCGGAAATCTCTGGTACTATCTCGTTTGGTAAAGAGACCAAAGGTAAGCGTCGTTTGGTGATTACACCTGCTGATGGCGGCGATCACTATGAAGAGATGATCCCTAAGTGGCGTAACTTAAACGTGTTCGAAGGTGAAAAAGTCGAACGTGGTGAAGTTATCGCTGACGGTCCAGAAGCGGCACACGACATTCTGCGTCTTCGTGGTATCCACAACGTAGCTAACTACATTGTGAACGAAGTACAGGACGTTTACCGTCTGCAAGGCGTGAAGATCAACGATAAGCATATCGAAGTGATCATCCGTCAGATGCTGCGTAAGTGTCTTATCACTTCTGCCGGTGACACTGAGTTCCTTGAAGGGGAACAAGCTGAAGTGTCACGCGTTAAGATCGCTAACCGCGAACTGATCGCCCAAGGTAAAGTGCCTGCGACCTTTGAACGTGAACTACTGGGTATTACTAAAGCATCTCTGGCAACAGAATCCTTTATATCAGCAGCATCGTTCCAAGAAACCACGCGCGTACTGACCGAAGCTGCCGTAGGTGGTAAGAGCGATCAATTACGTGGTCTGAAAGAAAACGTTATCGTTGGCCGACTGATCCCAGCCGGTACCGGTTACGCTTATCACAAGACTCGTAATGAAGCGCGTGCGAAGAAAAACGAACCTGTAGTAGTGAATAAGATCACTGCAAGTGAAGCCGAACAGAACTTGGCCGATCTCTTAAACCTGGCTGGTAGCCAAGATTAAGTAATCAGTTTGTTATAAAAAGGCGCCTATGGCGCCTTTTTTCTTGGAATATGCCGCAAAAGTTGGCTATTTCTTGACAGTCAGGCATTACCTTTCTAAAATTCCGCGTCCCACCATTGTGGGATATAGATTTTTCACACCTTATCGTTGAGTTTGATTCAACTGACTCGGAGCTATACATGGCAACTGTAAACCAGTTGGTACGTAAGCCACGCGCGCCAAAAGTCGACAAGACTAATGTGCCTGCGTTGAATGCGTGCCCGCAAAAACGTGGTGTTTGTACACGTGTGTACACAACTACCCCTAAAAAACCAAACTCTGCACTACGTAAAGTAGCTCGTGTGCGTCTAACTAACGGTTTCGAAGTGACTTCGTACATCGGCGGTGAAGGCCACAACCTGCAGGAACATAGCGTGATCCTAATCCGTGGTGGTCGTGTTAAAGACTTACCAGGTGTGCGTTATCACACTATTCGTGGCGCATTAGACTGTGCAGGCGTGACTTCACGTCGCCAAAGCCGTTCTAAATACGGTGCTAAGCGTCCTAAGTCTTAACTTATCCGTTAAGTAAGGCCAAGCTAGTTTTATTTTGAGAATTCCAGTTTTGGAAATCCCTGAAGCATACGGAGAATTGTTATGCCAAGACGTCGCGTTGTAGGACAACGTAAAATCCTACCAGATCCAAAGTTTCACAGTGAGTTGCTGGCTAAGTTCATCAACGTCATTATGCAAGACGGCAAAAAGTCGACTGCAGAAAAAATTATTTACAAGGCACTAGATGTTGTCGCTGAAAAGAAAAGCGAAAACCATTTAGTTATCCTTGAAGCAGCCCTGGACAACGTTCGCCCATCAGTCGAAGTTAAATCTCGTCGCGTTGGTGGTTCTACGTACCAGGTACCATGTGAAGTTCGTCCTGTGCGTCGTAACGCACTGGCGATGCGCTGGTTAGTTGAAGCTGCTCGTAAGCGTGGTGAAAAATCTATGGCTTTACGTCTAGCAGGTGAAATGCTGGATGCGTCTGAAAACAAAGGTACTGCTGTTAAGAAGCGTGAAGACGTGCATCGCATGGCTGAAGCTAACAAAGCCTTTGCTCATTACCGTTGGTAATATGATGGTGTGGGCTTAGGCCCACACCATGTTGTTGATATTGCCAAGACTTAGGTCTTGGTGGAGAGGGTATAATAGTGGCTCGTACAACCCCAATTGAGCGTTATCGTAATATCGGTATTTGTGCTCATGTTGACGCAGGTAAAACCACCACAACAGAACGTGTTCTGTTCTATACCGGTTTGTCTCATAAAATCGGTGAGGTGCATGACGGCGCCGCTACCACAGACTGGATGGTTCAAGAGCAAGAGCGTGGTATCACTATCACCTCGGCTGCGGTAACCACATTCTGGCGTGGTATGGATGCTCAATTCACTGAACACCGCATCAATATCATCGATACCCCTGGTCACGTTGACTTTACTATTGAAGTTGAACGGTCTCTGCGTGTCCTCGACGGCGCTGTTGTCGTTTTCTGTGGTTCATCTGGTGTTGAACCTCAGTCAGAAACAGTGTGGCGTCAAGCTGATAAATACCGCGTTCCACGCTTAGTATTTGTCAACAAAATGGACCGTGCAGGTGCTGACTTTGAACGTGTAGTGAAGCAAATTAGAACTCGTCTTGGAGCCACTTGTGTGCCTATTCAATTGAATGTTGGCGCAGAAGAAAACTTCAAAGGTGTGATCGACTTAATTAAGATGAAAGCTATTAACTGGAATGAATCAGACCAGGGTATGACTTTCACTCATGAGGAGATCCCTGCAGAGTTAGCGGCTAAAGCGGCTGAAATGCATGAGTATCTAGTTGAAGTAGCAGCCGAATCTTCGGATGAACTGATGGATAAGTACCTTGAAGAAGGCACGCTATCAGAAGACGAAATTAAAAAGGCGCTACGTCAGCGTACTATAAATAATGAAATCGTTTTAGCGACTTGTGGTTCTGCATTTAAGAACAAAGGCGTTCAAGCGGTACTTGATGCGGTTATTGAATTCTTGCCTGCGCCAATTGATGTGCCTCCAATCAAGGGCATCGATGAGAACGACCAAGAAGTAGAACGCCCATCAGATGACAATGCACCTTTCGCTGCATTGGCATTTAAGATTGCTACAGATCCATTCGTAGGAACTTTGACCTTTATTCGCGTGTACTCAGGCGTACTAGAATCAGGTTCAGGTGTTTACAACTCTGTTAAACAGAAGCGTGAACGCGTAGGTCGTATGGTGCAAATGCATGCAAACGATCGCACTGAACTGAAAGAGGTGCGTGCCGGTGATATCGCAGCGGCTATTGGTCTAAAAGAGGTGACTACGGGGGACACGCTTTGTGATAACGATCATAGAGTGATCTTGGAACGTATGGAGTTCCCAGAGCCAGTAATTACCATTGCCGTTGAGCCTAAGTCAAAAGCCGACCAGGATAAAATGGGTATCGCGTTGCAAAAGCTTGCAGCGGAAGATCCATCATTCCGAGTTGAAACTGACGAAGAATCGTCACAAACTCTGATTTCGGGTATGGGTGAGTTACACTTAGACATCATCGTTGACCGTATGCGTCGCGAATTTGGTGTTGAATGTAACGTAGGTAAGCCACAAGTGGCGTACCGCGAAACTATCCGAGCGTCAGTAGAAGCTGAAGGTAAATTTGTACGCCAATCAGGTGGTCGTGGACAATTCGGTCACGTTTGGTTAAAACTAGAGCCTAATGAAGAAGGCGCTGGTTACGAATTTGTCAATGCAGTTGTGGGAGGTGTGATTCCTCGTGAATTCATTCCTGCGGTTGATAAAGGTATCCAAGAACAGATGAAGAATGGCGTTCTCGCTGGCTTCCCTGTGTTGGACGTGAAGGTCACTCTATTCGACGGTTCATATCATGATGTGGACTCGAATGAAATGGCGTTCAAAATTGCAGGTTCTATGGGCTTCAAAAAGGGTGCGCTTGAAGCAAACCCTGCGTTGCTCGAACCTTGCATGAAAGTTGAAGTAACTACCCCTGAAAATTATATGGGTGACGTCGTTGGTGATTTAAACCGTCGTCGTGGCTTGATTGAGGGGATGGATGATGGCTTTGGTGGCATCAAAATAGTCCATGCTGTAGTGCCTCTTTCTGAAATGTTTGGTTACGCAACTGATTTGCGCTCTGCTACTCAGGGTCGCGCTTCATACTCTATGGAGTTCTTGAAGTACTCTGATGCACCGCAAAACATTGCAAAAGCGATTATTGAATCTCGTAGCTAATATCCAGTTACGACATAAATGTTATTATGGTCCAGCACTGACTGGACTATTCTGAAAAGAAAGGAATATATCGTGGCAAAAGCTAAATTTGAACGTATTAAGCCTCACGTAAACGTGGGCACCATTGGTCACGTTGACCATGGTAAAACCACACTGACTGCAGCTATCTCTCACGTACTGGCTAAGACCTACGGTGGCGAAGCTAAAGACTTCTCTCAAATCGATAACGCTCCAGAAGAGCGTGAGCGCGGTATTACCATCAATACCTCTCACATCGAATATGACACGCCTTCACGTCACTACGCACACGTAGACTGCCCAGGCCATGCTGACTATGTTAAAAACATGATCACTGGTGCTGCACAGATGGACGGCGCGATTTTAGTAGTAGCTTCAACAGACGGTCCAATGCCACAGACTCGTGAGCACATCCTGCTTTCTCGTCAGGTTGGCGTACCTTTCATCATCGTGTTCATGAACAAATGTGACATGGTAGATGACGAAGAATTACTGGAATTAGTAGAAATGGAAGTGCGTGAACTTCTGTCAGAATACGATTTCCCAGGTGATGACTTACCAGTAATCCAAGGTTCAGCTCTGAAGGCCCTAGAAGGTCAACCAGA
>NZ_JAUOET010000046.1:0-17027 GCF_031932075.1 Shewanella sp. SP1S2-4 | reverse complement strand
AAATGACTAGAAACAACAACGCCCACTCTTGAGTGGGCGTTTTACTTTTATAGACTAGACCTAAGCACTAGACTAAATCACTAGACCTTAGCTAGGAGCTAGGCATAGAGATCAACGAACAACTGATCTTAGTTTCTCATTTATTAGTTTCGAAATAATGCTTCAACAGATAAACCTTGAGATCCTAACAAGTCGCGTAAACGTTTCAATGCTTCCACTTGGATTTGACGTACACGCTCACGAGTTAAACCGATTTCAGCCCCCACATCTTCGAGTGTAGAAGGTTCATAACCTAACAGACCAAAACGGCGGGCTAACACTTCTCTTTGTTTAGTGTTTAACTCATTGAGCCATTTAACCACTGAATTAGAAATATCTTCATCTTGCACTTTATAGTCAGGGCCAACGTTATCGTCATCGGCTAAAATATCCAGCAGCGCCTTGTCATTATCGCCCCCCAAAGGCGTATCAACAGAGGTGATTTTCTCATTCAGCTTAAGCATACGGCTGACATCTGCACTCGACACTTGTAGTTTTTCGGCAATTTCTTCGGCCGTTGGTTCGTGATCGAGTTTTTGTGCTAACTCGCGAGCGGTACGCAAGTAAACGTTAAGCTCTTTAACAACATGAATAGGCAAACGAATCGTACGAGTCTGATTCATAATAGCGCGCTCAATGGTTTGTCTAATCCACCAAGTCGCATAGGTTGAAAAACGGAAACCTCTTTCTGGATCAAACTTTTCAACGGCACGAATTAAACCTAAGTTGCCTTCTTCGATAAGATCAAGCAGTGCTAAACCACGATTGTTGTAACGACGGGCAATCTTTACGACCAGACGTAAATTACTTTCAATCATGCGATTACGGGATTTTGCGCAGCCTTTTAAGGCTTTACGAGAAAAGTAAACTTCTTCTTCTGCGCTAAGCAGTGGGGAAAAACCAATCTCACCAAGGTAAAGTTGAGTGGCATCAAGATTTTTTTGCAGGTCATCTTGAACCTGTTGCTCTATTCCTAGCTCTTGAACTAAGTCGGATGCAACTTCTTCTTTTTCAAGATCGAAGTCAACGGTTTCTACGGAAAAATCTACTAGTGCTTCTGCGGCAGTGCTTTTTATGCGGCTCATGATTAAATCTCCCAAACCTGATTAAACTGCTGAATTAGTGCAATTTCCTATCCTCCATTTGCCAACAAGGCCCCAAGCAATCATTGTTTGGGTAAATAAGTAAGTGGGTTTACAGACTGTCCATGGTAACGAATTTCAAAATGTAACATTACCCGATTGGCACCTGTACTGCCCATTTTTGCAACTGTCTGCCCTGCGAGGACATGTTGCTTTTCTTTGACTAAGATCTTGTCCGTATGAGCATAAGCACTAAGGTAATCGTCACTATGTTTAATAATCACTAAATTACCGTAACCCCTAAGAGCACTTCCTGCGTATACCACCCGCCCATCTGCAGCAGCTTTGATGATATCTCCCCGATTCCCCGCGATCTTAATGCCTTTATTTCCCTGCTCATTGGCAGAGTAAGTCCCGATTAACTTCCCTCTTACTGGCCACTCCCACTGACTCACACTGGTTGGTAGTGTCGAAGTCGGTGGAACCATGATCGAGTTAACATTTTGTTGGGAACTTGTTACAAGGTACGCGGGCTTAGCTTTCTGATCAAGTGTTTTTTTCAGATCATTACTTGACTTAGCGTCGGTTTGAGAAACTTGATTATCTGTTTGTTTTTTATCATTTTTACTAGAATTATTACCCGAGGAGCTCGTTTTCCTTCCATCTAAAGTTGTAGATTTGGACTGACTACTCGACTTAGCATTCGTTAAATATAAAATCTGTCCCGGGTAAATTGTATAAGGGTTATCTAACTGATTAAGTTTAGCTATTTCAGAAAAATCCTTTCCTGCTCCCCAAGAAATAGAGTAAAGCGTGTCGCCTTTCTTAACTTTATATGAATTCGATTTAATGTGGCCTTTGTTGTTTTTAGAGTAGCTATGGGAAATATTTTCGACGGGCGCGGGTCGGCTGGCCTGAAAGCTACAGCCTGCAAGCAGAAATATAAAGCAGAGGTTTAAGACTAAACCCGCATTCAACAATAAAAACTCCTTGGTGAGGCTGTATTACTGTTTATGATGAGAAAACAATGCCCTCGTTGCAAGACAAGCTGTTCAGTGGAGACAGTAGCACAACACAAGGTTAAGCTAACTCTCCATTAATCAAAGGGACAAATTTAACCGTTTCAATTGTTTCCGAACTGAAGCGGTCCGCAGTACGAGTGATTCGCATCAATTGCTGGGTATCTTCGCCGACTGGCAGAACTAACACTCCGCCCTCCGCTAATTGAGACAGTAAGGCCTCAGGTATAGTCGAAGCGGCAGCGGTCACCATAATGGCATCGAACGGGCTACGATTCGCCCAACCTAACCAGCCATCACCATATTTAAACGACACATTATGTAAATCTAGTCGTTTTAAGCGCTGTCTCGCTTGAATTTGCAAACCTTTGATGCGCTCGATAGTACAAAGCTGCGGCACCAATTGCGCCAAAATAGCTGCCTGATAACCCGATCCTGTACCCACTTCTAATACGCGCTGGGGCATCTTATGCAGTAAGAGTTCGGTCATACGGGCGACGATATAAGGCTGCGAGATGGTTTGCCCTTGGCCAATCGGTAAAGCGGTATTTTCATAGGCTTTATGGGCTAGCGCATTATCGAGAAACATTTCCCGCGGCGTATGCGATATCGCCTTTAACACGGCTTGATTGCGGATCCCCGCATCATGAAGCTTTTTAGCTAAGTTCACCGCCGATGTTAAGGCAACTCGAGTCATATTTTATCTACCCAATTTTGCAATGCCGTTAGTTGTCCGTAGGCAGTTAAATCAACCGTCAAAGGCGTAATTGACACATAGCCATTGGCGATAGCATGAAAATCAGTGCCCTCTGTGGCGTCCTGCTCTTGTCCTGGTGGGCCGAGCCAGAAGATCTCACGTCCAGCGGGATCTTGCGTTCGTACTATACCTTCAGCCTTATGACGAGCGCCAAGGCGAGTCACTTTAATGCCTTTGATTTGATCAAGCGGCAAGTCTGGCACATTCACATTTAAAATCTGATCCTTTGCCAAAGGCTGGGCCAACAAGCCTTGGACTATTCGCCGAGCGTAAACAGCCGCCGATTGATAATGTTCGAATTTGCGGCCATTGAGCGAAATCGCTACCGCAGGAAAACCTAAAAAGCGCCCTTCCATCGCGGCGGCGACAGTCCCCGAATACAAGGTATCATCGCCCATGTTCGCGCCCGCATTGATACCAGACACCACCATATCGGGTTCGCCATCGTACAATTCTCGGATAGCCAAATGCACACAATCAGTCGGTGTACCGTGAACAGAAATGTAACCGTTATCTAACCTATTAATTCTTAATGGATTAGTCAAGGTTAATGAATTGCTCGCACCAGAACAATTACGATCTGGCCCCACTGTCAGCACAGTCGCAATTTCGGTCAAGGCCTCAGTTAAGGCTTTGATCCCCGGAGCATTAACCCCATCATCGTTGCTCACTAAGATGCGGATCATGACTCTGCTTCAGTGTTAGGCGCAGCTTCAGTCTTAGTTTCAATTGTATCAGCCGCAACGTTAGCATTCGTTGCCTCGGGTGCAGGCTCCAGCACCAGTGTCGCTTGCCATTGCTGCTCTTTAACATCTTGATAATTGACTAACTCTCTCAACAAGGATGTGGCAAAACTGCCCGCAGGCAACACAAATTCCAACACGAGACCATCGGCGGTTTGTTCGTATTTAAGGGCTTGGGGCTCAAGCAGTAACGGACGACGCTCTTGCTCTAATCCCGCATGTTCAAGGCCATAGCAATCGTCAGCCAACTCACTCATGGCCAAGGTTTCCACCGCAGCAGCTTCGCCTTGAGGCAGCATCATGCCGCGGCCCCATAATGGTGCTGATAGTTGAATGTCTTTTTCAATCAGACGTTTCAATACGATGAGATCCCATTCAGGCGTAACGAAGAAGCTTTTGCTGCCCGCCAACATCACACAATCACCCGCTAGCGGCTTAGTGCCATGGTTGGCTAAACGATACGACACTACAGTGTTAAACAGATTTGAGCGCACCGCAGACAAATACATGCTGCGCTTATTTCTATCTTTGACTTTTTTACCCGCCATCATTTGGCGACCAAAAACTAAGTTTTTACCATCGTGACCAAAGCGTTGCTCACCAAAGTAATTGGGCACGCCCACTTGAGCGACCTTTTCGATGCGGCTGATAATGTCTTCGACTTGGGTGACATTTCTAAGGGTAAGAATAAAACGGTTACCGACTAAAGCACCAATTCGCAGTTTTTTGCTGTGACGGCTGCTCGACAATATAGTCAAACGCTCACTATTGAGATCTTTCCAAGTAGGCGTTTCTTTGCCCGGAATACGCACACCGAACCATTGTTCTGTGATGGCATTTTTATCTTTTTGCCCAGCGTAGGTCACTTCCTTTGGATGCACCTTAGCGAACTTAGCGATCATTTCAGCGACTTGTACTGTATTTAGCCCTTCTTTGCGTACATGCAGCATGTGATGTTCACCTTCACCCGTTGGGCTAAAAGGCAAAATCTCTTTCACGATAAAATCGCTATTTTGGGTTCTTAGATCTGCTGTACCTAAAGGCTTGCCATACAGATAATGTAATTCGCTCATGGGACTTTTTTACTCTTAAGTTAATCGTGTTTACGGGTCATCAATACCACGGCTTCTACCGCAATACCTTCTTTACGCCCGGTAAATCCTAGCTTTTCTGTCGTGGTCGCTTTGACATTAATATCGTCAAGTTCCGCGGTTAAATCGGCGGCCAATATCTGGCGCATTGCCTCAATGTGCGGCGCCATTTTAGGGGCTTGCGCTATGATAGTGACGTCAAGATTCCCTAGCACAAAGCCTTTCGCCCTCGCTAAAGCATAGCAATGACGTAACAATACGCGGCTATCGGCACCTTTATAGGCGGTATCTGTGTCGGGGAAATGTTTACCTATATCGCCCAGCGCTAGCGCACCGAGGATCGCATCGGAAATCGCATGCAATACCACATCACCATCGGAGTGAGCAACGAGACCTGTTTCATAGGGCACTTCCACACCACACAAAATTAATGGGCGTGTTTCGCCAAATTTATGCACATCGAAACCATGGCCGATACGGATTTTCATTTAATATTCCTAACGTATTATTTTACTTTGATTATGACTATTTTGCGGCACGCATTAAAAACAGTTCGGCCAATCCCAAATCATCGGGGTGCGTCACTTTTATATTGTCAGCACGGCCCGAAACGAGTCCAGGTGAAATGCCTGCCCATTCCATCGCCGAAGCCTCATCTGTGACTACCGCACCTGCCGCCAGAGCGGCATTGAGGTAATCTTTGAGTTGCGCGGCCTGAAATAACTGCGGCGTCAATGCATGCCATAAATTATCGCGGCAGACAGTGGCACTGATTTCACCCTGTTTATTGGCGCGCTTCATGGTATCGCGCACAGGCATAGCCAAAATAGCACCTTGGGGAAATTGCACTCTGGATGCGAGTAGCTTGTCGATATCCGTCGCGGTTAAACAAGGTCTTGCCGCATCATGCACTAAGGCCCAACTGTGCTCGGGCGCAATTTGCAGCGCCGCCAACACAGAATCTGCGCGCTCACCGCCACCTAATACTGTGGTCAATTTAGGATGTGCGGCCTGTGACAGGGTATTGAAGATAGTATCATTCGGATGTAAGGCAACGATGACGTGGGAAATGTGCGTGTGAGACAACAGCTTATCTAAAGTATGGCCGAGAATACTCTGGCCGCACACTTCAAGATATTGTTTAGGTCTGTCGGCGCCCATGCGACTACCAATGCCCGCAGCGGGAACGATAGCCACCACAGCTTGAGTGCTATGCTCAGCTTGGCGCTGCAATTCAGTTTGCATTACCGGCTCAGATTGACTGCCTGGATTGGATTGTTCGCTTAATCCAAGATCTAAATGTCCTAGCTCTGACATCCTAACTCCATATTACTGGGATGGACTCGATACTGAGCGATCACCACCCACGACGCGATAGAAGGTTTCACCTTCTTTGACCATGCCAAGTTCGTTACGCGCACGTTCTTCTATGGCTTCGGTACCACTTTTCAAATCGATGATTTCTTCCTTCAGCACTTGGTTACGCTCATTGAGTTTGGCGTTACCTTCTTGCTGCACGGCAATTTGTTTTTGCAGGACGAAATATTCAGGAAGACTATTATCTCCCGACCAAAGACGAAATTGCAGCAAACCGAGTAGCACTATGAGTGCAATGACAAAAAATTTCATGGAGGAATTAGCGTCAGTATCTTGGATTAAAAAAATATACAGCAGATAGTACAACAAAAAAGGCCACCAAGTGGTGGCCTTTTTACATCAAAGTTTAAATTACGCCTGACCTTTGATCTCTTTCAAACCACGGTATGGGGCTTTTTCACCTAATTGCTCTTCGATGCGCAGCAATTGGTTGTATTTAGCAACACGGTCAGAACGACACAGTGAACCGGTTTTGATTTGGCCAGCAGCAGTACCTACGGCTAAGTCAGCAATAGTTGAATCTTCAGTTTCACCACTACGGTGTGAAATCACCGCTGTGTAACCCGCTTCTTTCGCCATGCGAATGGCCGCTAAAGTCTCAGTCAATGAACCGATTTGGTTGAATTTGATAAGGATTGAGTTAGCAATACCGTTTTCGATACCACGGGTTAAGATTTTAGTGTTGGTAACGAATAAATCGTCGCCCACTAATTGGATCTTGTCGCCCATGATTTGAGTTTGGTAAGCCCAACCATCCCAATCTGACTCGTCTAAGCCGTCTTCGATAGACACGATTGGATATTGGTCAGCCAATGATTTTAAGAAATCAGAGAAACCGTTCGAGTCGAATACTTTGCCTTCGCCCGCTAAATCGTATTTGCCGTCTTTGTAGAATTCAGATGCGGCGCAATCCAGCGCTAAGGTCACATCAGTACCTAACTTGTAGCCAGCCAGTTCAACCGCTTCTTTGATAATGGCTAACGCATCAGCGTTTGAGGCTAAGTTAGGTGCAAAACCACCTTCATCACCCACAGAAGTGCTTAGACCTTTGTCGTGCAATACTTTTTTCAGCGTATGGAAGATTTCAGCGCCCATGCGCAGTGCTTCACGGAAGGTTTTCGCGCCAACAGGTTGCACCATGAATTCTTGGATATCAACGTTGTTATCCGCGTGCTCGCCACCGTTTAAGATGTTCATCATAGGCACAGGCATAGAATATTGACCTGGTGTACCGTTCAATTCAGCGATGTGCGCGTATAAAGGAATACCTTTAAATGCTGCAGCCGCTTTGGCAGCCGCTAAAGACACAGCCAGAATCGCGTTTGCGCCTAACTTGTCTTTGTTTTCTGTGCCGTCTAAGTCGATCATGATTTGATCAAGCTCAGCTTGTGCAGTGGCATATTTGCCTAATAATGCAGCGCGGATGACGCCGTTTACGTTAGCAACAGCTGTTAATACGCCTTTGCCTAAATAACGGCTCTTATCGCCATCACGTAATTCTAACGCTTCGCGGCTACCGGTCGATGCGCCAGAAGGCGCCGCAGCCATACCGACAAAACCACCTTCTAAATGCACTTCGGCTTCAACAGTTGGGTTACCACGAGAATCCATAATCTCGCGACCAATCACGTTAATAATCTTAGCCATAACACCCTCGATTTAAGTTTAAAGATAAAAGAAAAAACCAATACCTATGGGAATAAATGGAAGTCACATACCGCAGAAAATAACAAAATTCCATTTACGGTTTGCGTCCATACAGATGCAACTGATACGCATGCTGTTTATACCCAGAGGTATTAAGTTCTTATGTTTCAAGTAGCGATGAGTGTAACAAAAGGCCGGCCCCACTGTCGCGGGTCCGGCCTCAAATATTTTTACTTCAGATCACGTTTTTGATGCGCACTTGCCGCAGCAATAAACCCTTCGAACAATGGGTGACCATCGCGCGGAGTTGAGGTGAATTCAGGATGGAATTGACCTGCTACAAACCATGGGTGATCTTTTAATTCGATCATTTCCACCAGCTTACGATCAGAAGACAAACCGCTGAAGATCATGCCAGCTTGTTCTAAACGCTCTCTGTATTTGTTGTTCACTTCGTAACGATGACGGTGACGTTCTACACAGCTAGTCCCTTTGTAGGCTTGGGCCGCTTTCGAACCATCGAGTAAATGACACAATTGAGCGCCTAAACGCATAGTGCCACCTAAGTCAGACGCTTCATGGCGCTGCTCGACGTTACCTTCTTCGTCAATCCATTCAGTGATCAAACCCACGACAGGGAATGGTGTTTCTTTATTGAACTCAGTTGAATGTGCATCAGCCATGCCGGCAACATTACGCGCAAATTCAATCAGGGCAACTTGCATACCTAAACAAATACCAAAATAAGGTAGATTGTTTTCACGGGCAAATTTTGCCGCCAGTATCTTACCTTCAACACCACGCTCGCCAAAACCGCCTGGTACTAAGATACCGTCTAAGCCCTGTAAGACTTCTTCGCCTTTGGCTTCTACGGTTTGTGAGTCAATGTACTTGATAGTCACTGATACGCGGTTTTTAAGGCCAGCGTGTTTTAATGCTTCGTTAACTGACTTATAGGCATCTGGCAGTTCAATGTATTTACCCACCATACCAATAACGACTTCGCCGTTTGGATTAGCTTCTTGATAAATCACATTTTCCCACTCAGACAGATCCGCTTCGCGGCATTCTAAGCCGAAACGCTTAACTACTAAGTCATCCAAACCTTGCGAACGTAACAAAGCTGGGATTTTATAAATACTATCAACATCTTTTAATGAAATAACCGCACGCTCTTCGACGTTACAGAACAGCGAAATTTTGGCTTTTTCATTCGCAGGAATCGCACGATCACCACGGCAAACCAGCACATCTGGTGCAATACCGATAGAACGCAGCTCTTTCACTGAGTGTTGAGTTGGCTTAGTTTTCACTTCGCCAGCCGCGCCTAAGAAAGGCACTAAGGTTAAATGCATGAAAAGAGTACGATCACGACCCAGCTCAACACCGAGCTGACGGATAGACTCTAGGAACGGCAAAGATTCGATATCACCCACAGTACCGCCGATTTCGACGATAGCCACATCATGGCCTTCGCCACCAGCTAATACTTTTTCTTTAATCGCATTAGTGATGTGTGGGATAACCTGAATGGTTGCGCCCAAATAATCACCACGACGTTCTTTACGTAATACTTCTTCGTAAATACGACCAGTAGTGAAGTTGTTACGACGATTCATCTTAGTACGGATGAAACGCTCGTAGTGACCCAAGTCAAGATCTGTTTCTGCACCGTCTTCAGTAACAAATACTTCGCCATGTTGGGTTGGGCTCATGGTACCCGGATCAACGTTAATGTAAGGGTCCAGTTTCATGATGGTTACATTGAGACCGCGGGCCTCTAAAATTGCAGCTAATGATGCTGCTGCAATGCCTTTACCTAGTGATGAAACAACGCCACCAGTAACGAAGATATACCTTGTAGTCATGCTGAACCTGAGAAAATGAGTTTGAAAATACGTGCTTGTAAGAAAGCACTAGGACGGGGCAGTAGTATACCAAAGGCGGCGCGATTCGACAAACACCAATCAGGATAATTTGCCGTTTATCTCGTCTCTGTCGCTTTTACTTGGTCCCAATAGGCATCAAGCTCCATTAATGTGTGCTCTTGCATGCTTTTACCGCTCTCACTCGCCAACTGTTCTACGCCGCGAAAACGGCGTTCAAATTTAAGGTTGGCTTGACGCAACGCTTGCTCTGGATCGACCTTAAGATGACGGGCTAGATTCACCACGGCAAATAATAAGTCGCCCATTTCGGACTGCACTTTCGCTTGGTCTTGATCGGGTTGATTAACTTCATGCAAGACTTCATCGATCTCTTCATGGATTTTAGCGACCACGGGTTCAAGCTCTGCCCAATCAAACCCAACTCGCGCTACTCTTTGCTGAATTTTGATTGAGCGCGACAGCGCAGGTTGGGTACGCGGAATATTGTCTAACGCAGAAACCACAGTATCAGCTTGGGTTTCACCCGCCACTTGCTGCGCCTTTTGCTCACGTTCAGTCGCTTTAATCGCCTCCCAATTGGCTTTCATCGCTTGGGCACTATCGCCTATTTGCGGATTTTGCTCACCAAACACATGGGGATGACGGCGGGTCAACTTGTCGCTGATTTTCTCAATCACAGTAGCAAAATCAAACAACCCCTGCTCTTTACCAAGCTGACAATAGAATACGATTTGAAATAATAAATCCCCAAGTTCATCGGGTAACTCATCCCAGGCTAAGCGCTCTATGGTATCGGCAACCTCATAGGCTTCCTCTAAGGTAAAGGGCACTATGGTTTTATACGTTTGTGCTTTATCCCAAGGACAGCCCGTGTGCGGATCACGCAGTTTTTCCATTATTTTAAGTAGCGGCTCAACATCTGTAGCAGAAAGGCCCGTTACAGAAAGTCCCGAGGTCGAAAATGAAGTTAATGGCTCAGTGTGAGAAGTCATGCTGATATCCTTAAAAGATAAATACTTAAACGGACTAATGCTGAGGATGAACAAAAAGAATACGCCTCAGCAGTGCTTGTTAATGAAAGGCTATAATAACGCGATGATAAGCGAGGTCACATAAAAGCGCTATTTTGATCCCGAGATCAGATCTTAGGGTTCTTATTTAATAGGTCTTATTTTAACTAAAAGTGCATTCGCGCCATGTAGTGGTGAAATTCACCCAAAGAGCAATAAACTGACGACTTAACGACTCAACAAATTCTCATCTATGTCCTGCATACAAGTATTTAGCGCAAGCCATCTTAAATGATAAGATACGCAGCAATATTTCAATGAAGCTAAAACTCACTGAGTGAAGACCTAACAATTTCGGCCTAACTATATATGTGATGTATGCATGTTATAAGTACCGCTTAATGAATACGGTCATTCGATTTATTTGATTATGTTAGGTGTATTTCTATTCTGTCGCCCAAAATGGGGCGTACCCCCTTATAGATTTGAGCATTACTGGAGACAAAATTCATGACAAACGCGAATGTGGATGCCACGCCGTTAACGACTAAGCCATCTCAAGATGGTTTTTATATGCCCGCCGAATGGGCAGCGCAGCAAGCGGTGTGGATGATTTGGCCATATCGTCCTGATAACTGGCGCTCTGCAGGCGCTTATGCTCAGGCGACCTTTGCTAAGGTGGCCGATGCCATTGGTGGTGCAACTCCTGTGTATATGGGTGTACCTAAAGCCTTTTTAGCGGAAGCTCAAAAGGTGATGCCATCGCACGTCACTTTGGTTGAAATGGACAGTAACGATTGCTGGGCCCGTGACACAGGGCCAACCGTAGTTGTGAATGATAATGGCGAATGCCGTGGCGTTGACTGGGGCTTTAACGCTTGGGGCGGCCATAACGGTGGTTTGTACTTCCCATGGGATAAGGACGAACAAGTTGCACAGCAAATGCTTAAACAACATGGGTTTGCCCGTTACAGCGCGCCGCTGATCCTCGAAGGGGGTTCTATCCATGTTGACGGTGAAGGCACCTGTATGACGAGTGCCGAATGTTTACTCAACGCCAACCGCAACCCAGATCTGACGAAAGAACAGATTGAAGACTTACTACGTGACTATTTGAATGTTAAGCAGTTTATCTGGTTGCAAGATGGTGTGTATATGGATGAGACCGATGGTCATATCGACAACATGTGCTGTTTTTCTCGCCCAGGCGAAGTGATTTTGCACTGGACTGATGATGAAACCGATCCCCAGTATCCGCGCTCAAAAGCTGCGCTAGATGTGCTGCAAAATACCGTGGATGCACAAGGCCGTAAGTTAAAAATCCATCTGTTGCCACAACCGGGTCCGCTGTATTGCACCGAAGAGGAATCAAAAGGTGTGACAGAAGGCACTGGCGTGCCACGCACGGCGGGTGAGCGCTTAGCGGGTTCTTATGTGAACTTTTTAATCACCAATAATCGTATCGTTTTCCCGCTACTTGATCCTGCCACCGACGATATCGCCGCGCAAAAACTGCAGGAAATTTTCCCCGAGTATGAGATTGTCGGTGTGCCAGCCCGCGAAATCCTATTAGGTGGTGGCAATATCCATTGTATTACCCAACAGATCCCCTCTGGAAAGTAAGTCAACCTAAGGAGAACACTATGACCATTGATGTCACTGTTGTTGCAACACAATTGGCTTTCAGCGGGAGGGCGTAAGATGTTTGAAGTCACTGAAGTTTCTATTGCCGAGCTGCGTGCAGCACTCGAATCCGGCCACATCACAGCAGTGGAGCTGGTGAAGTCTTATCTCGCACGGGTTGAGGCGTATGACGGCCCAGCTACGCAGACTAAGCTTAATGCGTTAGTGGTCCACAATCCCGATGCGCTCAAAGAAGCTGAGGCGTCAGATGCGCGCCGCGCCCGTGGTGAAACCTTAAGCCCACTTGAGGGTATTACGTATACCGCTAAGGACAGCTATCTAGTGAAGGGGCTGACGGCGGCGTCTGGCAGCCCAGCCTTTAAGGATTTAGTGGCGCAATACGATGCCTTCGCCGTTGAGCGCCTACGCGCCGCGGGTGCTATTTGCTTAGGCAAAACCAATATGCCACCCATGGCCAATGGCGGTATGCAGCGTGGTCACTATGGCCGCGCTGAAAGCCCATACAATGCTGAGTATCTTACTGCACCATTCGCTTCTGGCTCTTCCAATGGCGCTGGCACGGGCACTGCGGCGAGCTACTCATCATTTGGCCTTGCCGAAGAGACTTGGTCGAGTGGCCGTGGTCCGGCATCGAACAACGGTTTGTGTGCCTATACGCCGTCACGGGGCGTGATTTCCGTGCGCGGTAACTGGCCGTTAACGCCGACCATGGATGTCGTCGTGCCTTATACCCGCACTATGGCCGATATGCTTGAAGTGTTGGATGTCATTGTGGCCGATGACCCAATTACCCGTGGCGACCTCTGGCGTCTACAAACTTGGGTCGAAATTCCCAAAGCATCAAGTGTCCGTCCAGCATCTTATCTGGAGCTTGCCGCTCAAGCAGACACACTTAAAGGTAAGCGTTTTGGTGTGCCGCGCATGTACATCAATAAGGATGAATTGGCGGGAACCAGCGAAAACCCAGGTATCGGTGGCCCAACGGGTCAACGTATTCATACCCGCCAATCGGTTATCGATTTGTGGGAAGCGGCACGTAAAGCCTTAGAAGCTGCTGGCGCAGAAGTGATTGAAGTTGATTTTCCGCTGGTTTCCAATTGCGAAGGTGACCGCCCCGGCGCGCCGACCGTGTTTAACCGTGGCATAGTCACGCCCCAATTCCTCCATGATGAATTATGGGAACTCTCGGGTTGGGCATTCGATGAATTCCTGCGTGCTAACAATGACCCTAAACTCAACAAACTTGCTGATGTTGTTGGGCATTTGATTTTCCCCCACGACTTAGGCACCTTGCCAAACCGTGAAGGTGACTTAGCGGCAGGCATGGAAGAGTACGTCAACATGGCTAAGCGTGGTCTTAAATCCTATGACCAGATCGACAGTATTCCCGATGGTCTGCGTGGCTTAGAGAAGACGCGTAAGCTAGATCTAGAAGACTGGATGGACGGACTTAAGCTTGATGCCGTGCTGTTCCCAACGGTGGCAGATGTCGGCCCTGCGGATGCCCATGTGAATCCGGCTTCAGCCGATATCGCTTGGAGCAACGGAGTTTGGGTCGCAAACGGAAACCTCGCGATTCGTCACTTAGGGGTACCAACTGTGACTGTGCCTATGGGCGTGATGGCCGATATTGGCATGCCAGTGGGGTTAACCTTCGCGGGCCGTGCCTATGACGACAATAACCTGCTGAAATTTGCAGGTGCATTTGAGTCGACAGGTGAAAGGCGCATGATCCCGCCGCGCACGCCAAAGCTTGGTGAATAAGCGCCAAGAAAATGCATAAACCTAAGCATTAAATGTAAGTACTAAATGCATGAGCTTAGAAATGAAAACGGGATTGGCATCAATTTGCCAATCCCGTTTTTTTAATACCGACGTCGATACCCTTTCAACAAAGCAAGACTCATACTGCTATAAAACATGCTGCAGTAAAAAAGACAGCAGCACTTATCGCGTCTTATCTTAATGCCAAGAGTTCTTTTCTGACGATCTCTGCGCCTGCACTCAAAGCATTGAGTTTGCCTCTTGCGACTTGATGAGATAAAGGCGTCATGCCGCAGTTGGTACAAGGATAGAGCTTGTCAGCATCGACAAATTTAAGGGCTTTTCGTAGGGTGTCAGCCACTTCCTCTGCGGTTTCAATCGTGTCGGTGGCAACATCAATCGCGCCGACCATGACTTTTTTACCGCGAATGAGTTCAAGTAGCTCCATTGGCACATGGGAGTTGTGACATTCTAGCGAGATGATATCGATATTAGACTTTTGCAGTTTAGGAAATGCTTCTTCATATTGGCGCCACTCTGAGCCCAAGGTTTTTTTCCAATCTGTATTGGCTTTGATGCCATAACCATAACATATGTGTACCGCAGTTTCGCATTTAAGCCCTTCAATGGCTCTTTCTAAACACGCAATCCCCCAATCGTTTACCTCATCAAAAAACACATTAAAAGCAGGCTCATCAAATTGGATAATATCAACCCCCGCCGCTTCTAATTCTTTGGCTTCCTCATTAAGAATTTTGGCAAATTCCCACGCGAGCTTTTCGCGGCTTTTATAATGGTCATCATAAAGCGTATCTATCATTGTCATTGGGCCAGGCAGAGCCCATTTAATCGGTTGCGTGGTTTGCTTGCGTAAAAATTTGGCATCTTCAACAAAAACGGACTTTTGGCGACTCACTGGGCCGACAACCGTGGGTACACTCGCATCATAACGATCGCGAATTTTCACGGTTTTACGTTTTGAAAAATCAACGCCGTTGAGGTGCTCAATAAAGGTAGTGACAAAATGTTGCCGCGTTTGCTCGCCATCACTAACAATATCAATCCCTGCGTGTTGTTGATCCTGTAATGACAAACGCAGTGCATCGTGTTTACCTGCAATTAATTCCTCACCTTGTAATTTCCAAGGAGACCAAAGTGTTTGAGGCTCTGCTAGCCACACAGGTTTAGGCAAACTGCCTGCCGTTGAAGTCGGTAACAGGGTTTGGTTAAGCGGTGTTTTATTAAGTAGTGTTGTCATGATATTGATGCCGTATTGGGTTAATTATTGAGCGTGACGATTAAGTGCAGAGCGACTAAACGAAATTAGCAGACCATTGTTCAAAAAACTTTTGGTAGGGTTTGATAAAGTACTCCGCGGCAAATTTGCCTTGCTCATTCGCCAATTGGCTACGTTCTGCTCGATCATAAACAATTTGAGTCAGTGAATGATCCAGATTTTTCAAATTAGGTTGATAGCATTTCCCTGCAACAGCATTGGCATTATAAATCTCAGGGCGATAGATTTTTTGAAAGGTGCCCATAGTGCTGATGGTGCTTATCAACTCAAGATGAGTGTAATCATTCAGTAAATCACCAAAGAAATAAAAAGCTAAAGGCGCCACGCTATTTGGCGGCATAAAATAGCGCACCTGTAAGCCCATTTTTTTGAAATATTGCTCAGTTAAAGACGATTCATTTGGCTGATATTCAACCCCTAATACGGGATGCTGATTCTCAATTCTATGGTAGGTTTTATTATCCGAAACACTGAGACAGATAACCGGTGGCTTATTAAAATTCTGTTTATAAGCATCAGAATTAACAAAAGACTGAAATAGCTTGCCATGAAGACCACCAAAATCATCTGGAATACTAAATTTGGCTTGTCCCTTATTATGCTCTGCCAGTAACACGCTAAAGTCATAATCGCGTACGTAAGATGAAAAGTTATTACCTACAATGCCTTCAATACGTTTATTGGTTTTATGATCAACAATATTGGTTTTCAAAACTTCAATCGATGGGAAGGTTTGACCACTGCCGTCAATATCCAGATTAACGGAAATGATTTCAAGTTCGACAGTATAACGATCGCCTTTGGGGTTATCCCAATGCGCTAAGGCATTAAAACTGTTATCAATCATCTTTAACGCGTTGCGTAAGTTCGCTTGGCGATGACTGCCTCTGGCCAAATTAGCAAAGTTGGTCGTGATACGCGTCTTGTCTGAGGGATGATAATTTTCATCAAGACAAATGCTGTTAATCGTAAATGTAAAATGCTTATTCATAGTGATCCAGTATCCCATTGTCTGATTTCAAACCTGAGTTTATGCCCTGCGCTTCTAGCTTCTAGACCCGACTCTGATAGACATTATTCGTGTTCTGTCTGAGTTTCTGTCCTGAGGTTCTTACTCAGTTGTCTCACAGTCGTTTAGGGGCGACTTACTTTTAACTTAAGTGCCGATGACTTTAGTCCTGATGGCTTAGCTAGGATGCAACTTCAAGCTTGTCTAATATTTCGCTTGGAGTCATTTATACGTGGTTCGACACATGAACAAAAACGGTTTTATTTCACATACAACATGAGCCATATTCATGATCAATTAGCATGGCGTTGTGGATTAACCTGAAATCGGGATTGGGAAAAGCAGGAAAGCAGAAAAGCAGGAGCAGCAATATGTTTTCGAGTTAGTTCTCCTAGAGCCGGCTTGTAATAGCCGATTACACATATTTTCCCAAAGCTCGTTGTATTACCTGTTGCGCGATATTCATTGTCATTGTGTCCCCAGTGCCTCGCCACCTCTTTGTTTAACAAAAAGCGTCCCTGAGGGCTCTACTAAAACATATCCTATTTTAGAAGGTCACTGGTGCAACAATGCCAATCTTAACTAACACTTCTGCTGTTCGTTCAGCTAAAAAGCTATTGCCCCAAAGCAAGATAACTTTGTTGTCAGTTTGCAGCATG
>NZ_JAUOET010000045.1:0-17677 GCF_031932075.1 Shewanella sp. SP1S2-4 | reverse complement strand
GATGCGCCGACCATCAGTTCAACGGCCATCACTGCTGCCACTCAAGATGCGGCGTACAGCTACACCTTTGCGGCCGCGGATACTGATGTGGGCGACACATTAACCTTAAGCGCGGTGACTAAACCAAGCTGGTTGAACTTCAATACGACTTCAGGCGTGTTAAGTGGCACGCCAGGCAATGCCGATGTGGGTGCACACCCTGTGTTACTGCGAGTGACGGACGCGGATGGCTTAACCGCTGACCAGTCCTTTAGCATTACCGTGACCAACGTCAATGACGCACCGACCATCAGTTCAACAGCCATCACTGCAGCCACTCAAGATGCGGCTTACAGCTACACCTTTGCGGCGAGTGATACCGATGTGGGCGACGTACTGACATTCAGCGCGGTGACTAAACCGAGTTGGTTGAGCTTCAATGCGGCTACGGGCGTGTTAAGTGGTACGCCAAGCAATGCCGATGTGGGCAGCCATGCGGTGACACTGAAAGTCACCGACACGGACGGCTTAACGGCAGAGCAAAGCTTCAGCATCACTGTGACCAACGTCAACGATGCGCCTGTGGCGACAAGTTTAACTGTGACGTTAGAGGAAGATAGTTCTGTGGCTATCACCCTTGCGGCAAAGGATGTGGATAATGATCCGCTCACCTATGAAGTGGTGAGTCAGCCAGAATCCGGCACATTAGAGCAACATGGCACTGTTTGGTTATATACCCCTGAGAAGGATTTCAATGGAACAGACGTGTTTAGCTTTATTGCTAAGGATGCCGAGCTGAGTTCAGAGCCTGCAACTGTCACTATTAATGTCACGCCAGTGAATGATGATCCGCAAGCGGTTGATGACGACTACACCTTAACAAGTACCGCCAACGATATTTATGCGCTTGCGGTGCTCGCGAACGATGTTGATGTCGATGGTGATACCTTAACGATTGATGGTGCGGCTGCGGATATCGGCAGTGTGCAAATCACCAGTGAGGGCTTGAGCTTTACTGCGCCTGAAGCGTATGTCGGGCCTGTGGCGCTTCGCTACACCATCAGTGATGGTAACAAGGGGCGTGCAAGTGCCAAAGTGAATGTATTGATTGAAGGCGCGGAGTCGGAAAATCAGCCAGTGATCACTTTGCCAGACGATGTTGATGTGAATGCGACGGGCCTATTTACTCGCGTTAAACTTGGTTTCGCGAAAGCGGTCGATCGTAATGGTCATCCATTGCCAGTTTCTCTGGTGAATAAGAGTCTGTTCTTTGCACCAGGCAGCTACTTAGCTTACTGGCAAGCTGTAGATCGCGATGGTAATAAGGCAATCAAGGCTCAAAAAGTGAAAGTACATCCACTGATCTCCTTGAGTAAAGATCAGCTTGTGGGTGAGGGCAATGAGGTAGTGGTGAGTGTGCACCTTAATGGCGTCGCACCCGTATATCCACTTTCTGTGCTTTATACCGTTTCAGGCTCTGCAGGTAGCAGTGATCATGATTTGGTTGATGGGGTGGTCGAGGTGACATCGGGTCAACAAGCTGAGATCCGCTTTAGAACCTTTGAAGATGGTGAGGTCGAAGGGGATGAGGATGTGCTGATTAGTCTAGACCCTAGCTTGAACTTGGGCAGTAAGCAGCAAACTCAGGTGCTCATCACTGAAGCGAATATTGCGCCTAAGGTGACGCTGGATATTACCCAAGCGGGAGCGCACCAATTCATCGTGGCGCAAAATGGCGGTGATGTTCGCATTAATGCTGATATCAGTGATGCCAATATGCAGGACAGCCTAGCGTCAACATGGGCAAGCGGTTCGCTGAACTTACAATCTGATGATGCGGGTATGTTCTTCTCTCCAGTCTCTGTCCTGCCGGGCATTTATCCTGTGAGTGTGACTGTCACTGATAATGGTTTGCCAGCGCTGTCTACCACAGAGAAAGTCTACATTGTGGTGCGTTCAAGCTTACCTGTATTGACTGGCGCAGACACGGACGGTGATTTGATCCCTGATGTTCAAGAAGGCTTTACCGATACGGATGGTGACGGTATTCCTGATTACTTGGATGCGATTAACGACTGTAACATTATGCCCGAAGGTGAATTGCAGCCTGTGTACTTCTTGGCTGAAGGGCAGGCTGGCGTGTGCTTACGCTTAGGTAATATTGCACTGATGCAAGAGCAAAGTGGTATTCAACTATTACCTGATCTTGTCCCAGAAGACAGCATAGCAGCCAATGTCGGCGGTATTTTTGACTTCATCGCGACGGGATTGCCACAACAAGGGCAGAGTTACAGTCTGGTGATACCACAACGTTCGCCAGTTCCTGCCAATGCGGTATATCGTAAGTATCAAGCCCAAAATGGTTGGAAGGATTTTGTGATTGATACGCGCAATAGTGTCGCCAGTAGTGAAGGTGAGCGTGGTTTCTGTCCTCCACCGGGAGACAGTCGTTGGACTTCTGGATTAACTGAAGGCCATTGGTGTGTGCAGTTAACCATAGAAGATGGTGGACCAAACGATGACGATGGCGTCGCTAACCGTACTATCGTCGATCCAAGTGGCGTGTCCGTGATACTCAATGGCAACCATTTACCGGTGGCGAACCCAGATACGGCCTCTTTACCTTGGAATCAGAGCCTCGATGTTGATGTGCTCGCCAATGATACCGATGGTGATGGTGATGCCTTGACAGTTACACAAGTGACTAGCGAGTTTGGTACCGCCGTCATCTTGGCTAATCAGCAACTAAGTTACACGCCAGCAACCGATTTCATCGGTACTGATGTGCTGGTGTATAGCATTACCGATGGAAAAGGTGGCACTGCGAGTAGTGAGTTGACTGTGGTAGTGAGTGGCAATACCGCGCCAACGACAGTCAACGACAGCGCCGCAACCGACGACAGAACGAGCTTGCTACTCGATGTGTTGAGTAATGACAGCGATCCAGATGGCAATGCTTTAACCTTAGTCAGCGCAACCGCGCAGCAAGGGACAGTATCCATTGAGACTAACAAGCTGCGTTATATCCCTAAAACAGGATTCGATGGTGTCGATACTGTGAGCTATCGGATTAGTGATGGGCTGGGTGGTGAGGCAATAGGACAAGTGTTGATTACTGTTAAAGCCTATCAAGAAGTGGTGATTGATAACAAATCGGGTGGAGGAAGTATGGCCTTGTGGGCATTAGGCTTGATCGTTGCGACGGGTTTAATTCGCCGCCGTGAATTACATAAAGTGGTCTTGGGTGCTGTGTTGCTCGCCAGCACAGTGACTCAAGCGAATGCCGCTGATAACTGGTATGTCGAGGGCTTTGTCGGCCAAGCTCAGGTTGATAGCGGCAGACGAGAGTTACAGTCTGACGCTGCAGCGGGCGTAGTGACATCGGTTGATGACAAAGATACTGCGTTTGGCTTAAGTGTGGGTTATCAATGGACTCCCATGGTGGCAATCGAATTAGGCTATGCCGACTTTGGTAATGGAAGTGCGCGGATTGAGGGTGCAAGTCTGACTCCGGCGCAATATCATGAGCAGGTCAAAGCCGTGACCCCCGTACTGGCTGATGGCGTGATGTTGGGATTGCGTTTAACCTTACTGCAGCATGATGCTTGGCGGTTTGAAGTACCTATCGGATTATTTCGATGGCAAGCAGATATCAGTAGCACTATGGGCAATAGCCGTTTAACCACAGAGCTTGATGGCATTGATTGGTATGCCGGTGTGCGGTTTAGCTATCAAGTGAGCGACGCTTGGTCAGTTGGCTTGGGGTATCAGTATGTGGATATCGAGCCGAATGACTTCCTCAGTTACCAGCTCAATCTACGTTATCAATTTTAAGCGTTAGCATATCAAAAGGGGCATTCGCCCCTTTTTACTCTCTAATAGAAACATCATATTTGAGAATATTTTGAAGGTGTTCACTTAAGGCTGGGCTTGGTTTGTGATGCATATCGCAAAGGATTTGTGGCTTACCCTTAGGAGCATGTAACAAATTCAGGTTGTAGATTAAAGACAGGATAGTAAGATTGTCACTTATCTTATTTAATTTATCGCTTTTTTATCTAGAGGCAGTTATGTCGCAGCGGCAGAATAAGCCGGAAATATTGCATACCGAAGTTGTCGCGAAAAGCCGATTATTTCAAATTGAGCAAGTGCATCTTAAGTTCTCAAATGGTGTCGAACGCCAATACGAGCGTATGAAAGGCGGTAGTCGTGGCGCTGTGATGATAGTGCCTATTCATCAAGGGCAAATGCTACTGGCACGCGAATATGCAGCCGGAACCGATAATTACGAGCTCGGGTTTCCTAAAGGTCTTATCGACCCTGGTGAATCGCCAGTCGAAGCGGCTAACCGTGAATTGCAGGAAGAAATTGGCTTTGGGGCGAATAAGCTCACGCTATTGAAAGAACTTAGCCTAGCGCCAGGTTATTTCTCTAGTAAGATGCAAATTTTTCTTGCAGAAGATCTGTATGAGAGTCGCCTTGAAGGTGATGAACCGGAACCCATTGATGTGGTGCCTTGGGCGCTCGCCGATTGGGAGGCCCTGCTCGATGATGTCGATTTTTCCGAATCCCGTAGTGTGAGTGCGTTGTTTTTAGCGCAAAAGTATTTATACCTTAAATAATCTTTTTCCTTTTAAGCGTTCAAAGCTGAAACGCTTGCAAAACATTCGCGAACTTTGCGATTGGAGTTGTTATGAAGCCAGAAGAGTTGATCGACGAAGTTATTGCGATTGCGACCGATGCAGGGATAACTATCCGTGACATTTATCTCAAAGGTAATTTTGAGCGAGAAATGAAGTCTGACAATACCCCTGTCACTTCCGCAGATTTAGCGGCGAACCAGATCATTTGTGACCGATTAACTGCTTTAACGCCTGATATTCCTGTGTTATCTGAAGAGGCGGCCGATATTCCTCTGAGCGTGCGTGAATCTTGGAAGCGCTATTGGTTGGTCGATCCACTTGATGGCACGGGTGAGTTTATTGCTGGCAGTGGTGATTTCTCGGTGATTATTGCACTCGTTGAGCACAATCGTCCCGTGATGGGCGTAGTGTATGTGCCTATGACGCAAGTGTGTTATTACGCGATTGCAGGTTTAGGGGCATACAAACGCACGGATAAACAGGAAGTGCGGATCAGCAGCCGCCAAATCGAGCACCGTGAAAAGGTATCCCTAAGATTAGCCGTAAGTCGCCGTCAGGACCCTCAATCTGTGTTGACCCTATTCAACCATCCCAAACACTGCGAGTTAGTCGTTATGGGGGGGGCAGCGTTAAAGAGTTGTCTTGTCGCCGAAGGTCGAGCCGATTGTTATGTGCGAGTTGGCCCAACGGGCGAGTGGGATACGGGAGCGGCGCAAATTATCGTCGAGGAAGCGGGTGGACAGTTGATGGATACTGAGCTGCAACCATTAACCTACAATGAGCGCGAGACGTTAGAAAACCCTAACTTTATCGTAGTGGGCGCACCCAACTTAGAGTGGGATAAGATTTTAATAGGTGAATGATTTTCGAATGCAGTCTATACGTCCGGTATTAAAGTCAGAGTTATTGGCGGTTTATCAGCTTGAGCAAGCCATTTTTGGTGAGCATAGTTATCCAGATTTTTTCTTCCGTCAGGGATTTGATTGCTGGCCAGAGCAATTTTTAGTGGCGGTGGATGAAGATAATCTTCTGCAAGGTTATTTGCTCTGTGCCCAGAGTGGCGATCCGACTTGTAGGTGGATTTTATCTGTTGCAGTAAGTGAAGATGCTCGTGGAAAGGGATTAGGCAAACGTTTGATGCAGCAGTGTTTAGCTGAGTTACCCGTCGCTGTTGAACGTGTGTGTCTAACGGTTGACCCGAGTAATCCTGCCCATGGCTTATATCAGCATTTAGGTTTCGTTGATTCGGCTTTTGAGGCCGATTATTTTGGCGCTGGTGCTGATAGAGTGGTGATGACTTATCGTAGGCCTTAAATTCCATGGTCACTTTTAATTAAAAACACCTTTGAATTAAGAATGATTTTTAAACCAAAATAATGGACGGCGTGCTGACTGAGTGCGCCGTTTTTTATGCTATTTTGTGTGGTGTAATCCCACATATATAGTTCAGTTTTACTGAGTGAATCGATTTCGAGCGTCTATCTTTATTTATCATTCTCAATGATATCCTTCACTATTTATCCGCGACTGTACGTAAAACAAACTTATTTTGAACGTTGTTTTTTATTTTGACTGCTGTTAGTCTCTTGCTATCCAACAGGGAGTGAGACCTATGGCCAGACGAAAAGAACACAGCCATGATGAAATTCGCGCTATGGCAATACAAGCGGCAACTGAGTTATTGACCGAACAAGGTGTTGTAGGGCTGAGCTTACGCAAAGTGGCTAGCCAAATTGGCTATGTCCCTAGCACCTTGATCAATATTTTCGGCAGCTATAACTATTTGTTGCTGGCGGTTTCTGAGGCAACGCTTAGGACTTTACACGATCGATTAGCGGGTGTGTGTGCTGCCGACAGTTTGCGTAAAATCATTGCAATGGCGTGGGAGTATAGTCAGTTTGCCAATGAGCAGCGGCAAGCTTTCAAGTTGGTTTTTGAGCTGCAATTACTCGATTCTGAGCCTTTGCCGGCATCACAAGGGCAATTGATTGCAGGGTTATTCATACTGATTGAACGTGAGTTAGCGCAGATCTTCCCTGAGGCGACTCCGGAGCAGCATCTCATTATGAGCCGTGTGTTGTGGGGTGGAATTCATGGACTAACTGCTTTATCCCTCGATAATAAGCTCTTTGCTGAATCGTTATCACTGCGGGATTTACTCGAGAGCCATGTGCAGGCTTATCTACAAGGAATGGGTTACCAGAGGGAACTATCATGCTGCTAACAAAACGTTTTTTACCTTATTTTGCGACTCAGTGCTTAGGCGCATTGAATGACAACATTTATAAAAATGTGTTGCTGCTATTAGTGACTTTCAGTCAAGTCAAAGACTTGCCCATAAGCGTCGATATGTTTGTGAATTTGGCTGCTGGAGTGTTTATCCTGCCGTTTTTCCTGTTTTCGGCCCACGCGGGTGTGGTTGCCGATAATATGGATAAGGCCAAACTTATCCGTCGATTAAAACTACTCGAAGTCATTATTATGTCCTGCGCCGCTATCGCGATAGTGAGCGAGAACTACATGATGATGTTATTGCTGCTATTTTTAACCGGTAGTCAGTCGGCCTACTTCGGTCCGGTAAAATATTCCCTGCTGCCCCAAGCCTTGAAAGACGATGAGTTAGTGACAGGCAATGCGTGGGTTGAGATGGGCACTTTTCTCTCTATTCTGGTGGGTACTTTGAGTGCGGGGATTTTAGTTTCTGAAGTCAACGGTACGCTTTGGGCTGCCATTACCGTTGCCGTATTGGCCTTAGCAGGCTACCTATCGAGTCGAGCTATTCCTGCTTTACCACCGCAGGGCGTTATCGAAAAAATACGTTTCAGACCGTTATCAGGCACTTGGCGTAGCATCAAAAAAGCCCGTCAAACACCTTCAATCTGGATGGCTATCCTCGCTATCAGTTGGTTTTGGTTTTTAGGTGCGACCTATCTGACCCAATTCCCTAACTTTGCCAAGCTGCACCTGCATTCTGGTGCGACTGTGGTGTCGTTATTGTTGGGCATGTTTTCCATCGGAATCGCTGTTGGCTCCTTCGTCTGTGAACGTTTTTCCTACGGCCATGTGGAACTCGGTTTGCTGCCATTCGGGGTATTGGGATTAACTATCTTTGGTGTCGATTTGCTTTGGGCGATTCCACCTGTGCCAGTGGATGCTGGTTTTGTCTATGGATTAAAAGCCTTTATTGCCGAGTCGCAACATTATCGGGTGATGCTAGATTTCTTTATGATCGGCGTTAGCGGCGGCTTGTTTATCGTCCCCTTATACGCCTTTATTCAGTCCCGTTCGGCCAAGGGCGAATGTGCTCAGGCGATTGCAGCCAATAACATTATGAACTCTCTGTTTATGGTGGCTTCGGCGCTGCTATCTATCTTGCTGCTTGGCGTTGCGGGTTGGACGATTCCGCAGTTATTCCTACTGCTTGCAGTGATGAACTTTGTCGTCGCTCTCTATGTTTATTCACAAGTGCCAGAATTTACTCAGCGATTTATCAGTTACTTATTGAGTCATGTTATGTACCGCGTGACTGTAACTGGCCGAGAGAGAATTCCAAAGGAAGGGGCCGGCATCATAGTCTGCAACCATGTGAGCTATGTGGATGCCTTGATTATTATGGGGGCATCGACTCGGCCTATTCGTTTTGTAATGGATAAGTCCATCAGCGAAATTCCTTTGCTGAAATATTTGTTCCGCCACGCTGGAGTGATCCCTATCTGTTCCCCTAGACAGAGTGAAACCACTTATAACCAAGCGTTTGAGACTATCCACGAAGCGCTGATAAATGGCGAATTGGTGTGTATTTTCCCTGAGGGTCGACTCACCCCTGACGGTGAATTAGGTGAATTCCGTCCCGGTATCGATAAAGTCCTCGCCAGAGATCCCGTCCCTGTGGTGCCTATGGCATTACACGGATTATGGGGTTCTTACTTTAGCCACAAGGGCGGGCATGCCTTAGCTAAAATGCCCAAGCGTTTTTGGTCAAGGGTGTCGGTGGATATTGCGGTTCCTATCGTGGACGTTTCCGCTAATCGTGAAAATTTGCGACATCAAGTTGCAAACCTACTTGTTGAACGAAATGAAGCCGTGTTGTAATTGGTATGCTTTAACAAATTTACAAAATAATAACTTATATACTCTGGAGTTTGGTCATGGGAAAAGGATGTTATGCCAGTGCACTAGTGTTATTGCTTGGTGGATGTGGAGGTTCGGGTGATTCAAGTGGTGGGGATTCTGGTGATTCGGGTACAACACCAGCTAGATTGGTTATGGATGTGCAGAGCGTTGCAAGCAAATGCAATGTAAAGGAAAAAATGGCAGGTGCTGATGTTATTATTCACCGACAAGACGGCCATATTCTCGGCACTTATAAGAGTGATGGGCAGGGACATGTCGATATACCCTGGACAAGCGAAGCATCACATTTAACAGTTGCAGCAAAAGAGTTTCGTAATGGTCAGTCAACTTGGAGCATCCGTACGGATTTAGCCGCTAAAGCTGGCGACTATGGCATTTATGCTTTCACAGATGAAAATTTAAATAGCCAATGTGACTGTAGTGATGTGAATTTTGATCTTAGTGAAATTGAAGCTGTATATAGTGACTACCAGCTATATGGTAATAACTCATTTTTGGACTCACATTCTAACAATTCTTCATTACGCCTGTGTAAGCAGGACGATAAGTTTGCACCAGTGAATATGGTGTTAGTTCCTAGCCAGAGTGGTGTTACGGCTTATGCTGCTAGCATAGATATAAATACACTAGATTTATCGCAAGCAGTACCTATATCGAGTAGTGAATTTGAAGGTACTCATCATGAAGGGACTCCGTTAAATGTTGATGTGAATACCAATGATTATTCGCTAAGGAGTTACTCTGAAACTGAATTTGGTCGCCAAAACTGGGTAGAATGGCCGACGAAAGAAGTGCAATTATTTCCCGCGATTTTTGATCGCAATTTAGTTTACGCATCACAGTGGATTGCCCTTGGTGCGAATGAGGCTGGCTACATAAATTATTCGGCAATAACACGTAGGGCTGTTACTGATCCTTCTAAGAGTTTGAGCTTGAATTTACCGTTAAATGAAAACCAAATGCTGGATGAAACGACACGTTTAATCACTACTATTAATAATGGTAGTAGTGCAAATTATGACTACAGTTTCAACAATGCCCATATGCAAGCGATGCAAATCACCATAGGACAAGATGGCTATGCGAATTGGGCTATTTCGGCTTCATTAAAGGGGTCAATTCCGGATTTAGATTTGCCCATACACTTACAAACAGCATTTGATGGAATAACAATTCCTATGATGAGTTTGTATGTCTGGGGGTATGAAGGAATGACAGGGCTATATGATTTCCGTGCCGAGCTCAGTAAATCGAGCCGTAGCACGGGTAATATTCGCTCGGCTAAATTCGATAATTATAACTATGAAGCCATTACGATTTTTGCAAATTAATTTTTAGCGTACTCGCCGCACAGTTATTGTGCGGCTTTTCTATCACTCTTATAGTTATCCAACCATTCATGCATGGCCTGATGTGAGCCCTTAAAGAGGATCCGTTCGGATTTTTTTTGTAACTGGTATTCGTACATTTGGTCATAATATTTGTGCAGCAGCACTGCTATCCATGCTAAATGCAGAGAAGTGTCATTTTGATGGAGTTGCTGGTCGAGTGCTTGTTGCATTAAATCTTGCAGTTCTTGATGCTGCTTCCCGCCTAAACGTTTGCGAATGCTCACTAAACTTTGCAATAGATAGTCGCTAAATGCCGCAAAACCCGCTTCTGCCCCTAGGCGTTCACAGAAGCCGTTATACATTTTATGCACATATTCATTGCGTAAGCGTTCGAGCCTCGCATCGTCAGTTTCTTCAAGCACTAAGACATTGGCGGCTTGCATGGCATTGTAAAATGTCTGCGGCAGCGCCGAGCGCCCAATCAGGAAGCTTTCATCTTCGAGCAGTAAACAGGCTGCGTCACTCGTTTGGTGCTGTAGCAAGGCAATGGCAAGCTGATTTTCAAAGTTAATCTGCGTCGGCTGTGGGTCGATATTCTTCCCAAAGCTAGAGCCTCTATGATTGGCTATTCCTTCAAGATCAACCGCTTCTTTACGCTGTAGTAGAAAATCGGTTTTACCGCAGCCCGTCATCCCGCTCAAACTCAATAACGGCTGTTGAGTCGGTGCCGCTTCAATCACGCCAATCAGATATTGGCGCATGGCCTTATAGCCACCCTGAATATAAGGGACTTCGATACCCGCTTCTTTGAGCCATTGCTGAGTGAGTTGCGAGCGCAGGCCGCCGCGAAAGCAATAAAGGTAAGCATTAGGATTGGCTTTAACATAGCTAGCCCAAGCCTCGATTCTCTGTTGCTTGATGGGACCATTCACCAGTGAATGACCTAATGCAATCGCGGTTTGCTGACCAAATTGCTTATAACAAGTACCGACTTTTTCCCTTTCACTATCCAGCATCAAGGGCAAGTTGGTCGAGTTGGGAAACGCACCTCGAGTAAACTCTATGGGCGCTCGCACATCCATTATGGGATGTTGGTTGAGGAAAATTTCTCGATATTGCTCTGCGGCTATAATAGCGCTTGGCATCAGCACAACACCACATTCGCTGCAGTGGTCGGTGTTTCCAGTGACCCAATGCAGATTGGGGCTATGTGGTTCGCATCGAGTAGGGCGATTAATTCCGCTTCAGCTTCTGCCGAGACAGCAACTAACAGACCACCGCTGGTTTGCGGATCGCACAGTATCGCTTTTTGATGCTCGCTGAGTTCAGGGAGATGCTCGCCATAACTGTCGTAATTACGGTGAGTTCCGCCAGGAACACAACCTAAGGCCAAATAATCTAAAGCGCGTGGTAACAATGGCACTGCATCAAATTTAAGCTTCGCAGTGAGGTTGGCGCCTTGGCACATTTCGAGTAAGTGTCCCGCCAGTCCAAAACCTGTGACATCGGTCAGGGCATTTACACCGCTAATTTTTGCAATGGTCGCGCCTATAGTATTGAGTTGACACATGGCATTGACCGCAATGAGACTATCTTCATCGCGGAGTTTTTTCTGTTTTTGCGCTGTGGTTAAAATACCAATGCCGATAGGTTTAGTGAGATATAAACGATCGCCGGCTTTAGCAGTATCATTCTGTTTTAAATCACTTAAGGCAATTTGCCCGGTAACCGCGAGACCAAAAATAGGTTCGGGTGCGTCTATGCTATGACCACCGGCTAGCATGATCCCTGCTTCCATGCAGGCTTGTCTGCCGCCATCGACCACTTGCTGTGCGATTTCTGCGGGTAGTTTATTGATTGGCCAACCTAAAATTGCAATCGCCATAATAGGCGTGCCGCCCATGGCATAAATATCGCTGATCGCATTGGTCGCTGCGATACGACCGAAGGTGAATGGATCGTCAACAATTGGCATAAAAAAATCGGTAGTGCTAATGATGCCTATGTCATCATTGAGTTTGTACACTGCAGCATCGTCGCGGCTCTGATTGCCAACCAGCAGATTTGGATCGGTAAATACAGGTAATTGCGAGGCTAAGATAGTGCTGAGCACTTTAGGGGATATTTTGCAGCCACAACCTGCGCCATGACTATATTCTGTTAGCTTGATTGATTCTGGGAGTGTAACTGGGGAATCTGACATGATCTCAACAGCCTATTTAAGTGATTAAGGCATCATCATAATCAGATACGGCCACCATGCAAGGTGGCCGTATGACTTTCGGGCAGAATTGTGGCTTAGCTATAAGTTGCGGTCAGGCTGCGCCAATGTTTTTGCTGGACTAAGAAACGCGCCTTTAGCTCTTCAACTTGTTGCAATAGTTGCTGATCGACAAGTTGTTTACGCTTGGCCTCAAGCAAGGTTTTCTGTGCTTGATAGTAATCCATTAAGTGCAGCTTTAATAACTCATACTCTGCTTGGATTTTTTCAATAATTTCATCAGCATTAGGCAGGTTATTAACCTTCCGCTTGGTACGTAATAACTGCATTTGTAAGCGTGCGCTCTCGATACGTTCCTGTGGACTCGTACGCAAATCCTTAGCTAAACCTAACCAAGATAATGACTTAATCAACCATTTGGTTGGATCGTAGTGCCACCATTTAATGCCATTACGATAGTCATTTTCGAAAATATGATGGAAATTATGATAACCCTCACCGTAGGTCAACATGGCCAAGAAGCCATTATCGCGGGCGGTATTCTTATCGGTATAAGGCTGACTGCCCCACACGTGGGCTAAAGAGTTGATAAAGAAAGTGCAGTGATGCACCACCACTAAACGCAGTAAACCCGCCATCAATAACATAGACAGCACGTCACCATTGAGCCAACCAAGCAGTGCAGGCAGCCCAATGTTCATCAGCAACACGAGTGCGAGGTAATGTTTGTGTTGCCACATGACAATACGGTCATTTTGCAGATCACGCACATTTTGATAATCGTGATAGCGTTGCGACTGATACTCACGCAGCATCCAACCGATATGGCTGTACCAGAATCCCATTTTGGCTGAGTACGGGTCCTTGTCGTTATCATCTACGTGCTTGTGGTGGACTCTGTGATCAGATGCCCAGTGCAATGCACTGTTTTGTAATGCTAAAGCACCACCAAGGGCATATATAAAACGCACCGCTGGATGGGCTTTATAGGCCTTGTGTGACCAGAGTCTGTGATAACCTGCGGTGATTGACAGGCCACTGGCAAAGGCTAAAACAATAAAAGCGATCCATTCACTGGCACCATAGCCGTGAACAATACCGCGCCATGGAACTAAAATTACCGCACTGAGGAAAGTGATGGCAAACAGACTGACATTAAGCCAGATGATAGGGGGTTTTTTCATTATAGGTTTCCAAAATTCGCTTTTGAGCGTACATCTGTAAGCTAATTTAGCCTAGCTATATTGTTTGGTCAAGGACGATGGGGCTGTGTTTAATGCCTAAAAGCGGTATTATCGCGTCATTACATTCAGTTAGCGGATTTAAGAATGGGTATTCGAGCACAGCAAAAAGAGAAAACTCGTCGAGCTTTAGTCGATGCGGCCTTTAATCAGCTAAGTGCTGAGCGCAGTTTCTCAAGTCTGAGTTTGCGAGAGGTTGCTCGGGAAGCCAATATCGCGCCGACATCTTTTTATCGCCATTTTAAAGATATGAACGAACTCGGTCTCACTATGGTGGACGAGGGCGGATTAACACTCAGGCAGATGATGCGAAAAGGCCGTCAGCGAGCCGAAGCCGGTGGCAGTGTGATCCGTATTTCTGTTGATACTTTTATGGAAGTGCTTGATTCTAATCCAAACGTATTCCGCATCTTATTGCATGAACGTTCAGGAACCTCCGCAGCGTTCCGTGCGGCGGTTGCCCGCGAAATTGAACATTTTATTTCTGAATTGGCTCACTATACCGAAGCGAAAGCGGGCCGAACCCCGTTATTGGCCCGTGCACAAGCAGAAGCCTTAGTGACTTTGGTGTTTAACGCCGGCGCTTCCGCATTAGATATGAAACGCGCCGATCGTAAAATTCTTGCCGATCAATTAGTCATGCAATTGCGTATGGTCGCCAAAGGCGCCGAGGCTTTGCAGCATAAGGTTGAACACCGCTAATCAGAGTGACATGCATAGCCGCTAAAAATAATGGAGCCTGAGGCTCCATTATTTTTAGCGAATTTATGTTTGAGTTCTAGCAACGTTTAACTGCTATGCAGCCGAGCTCAAAGCACTTGAAGTGACTAACGACGCTCTAGTAGGACACCTGTTTCCATGTGATCGGTATAAGGGAACTGATCAAACAAGGCGAAGCGAGTGACTTTATGGGTTTCGTTTAGTTGCTGCAGATTGTCTTTTAAGGTTTCAGGGTTGCAGGAAATATATAAGATCCGCTCGTAACCTTGTACTAATGCCAGCGTATCAGGATCAATCCCTGCACGTGGTGGGTCGACAAAAATGGTGTTGCACACATAGCTGTCGAGATCGATACCTTCTAAACGTCTAAAGCTGCGTTTCTTCGCCATGGCATCGCTAAAGTCTTCAGCCGACATGCGGATAATCTGCAGGTTCTCAATACCATTCACTTCGATATTATATTGCGCCGCATCGACTGAGGGCTTAGCGAGTTCGGTGGCCAATACGCGATTAAAGTTTTGCGCCAGTGCGATAGAGAAGTTGCCATTACCACAGTAGAGCTCGAGTAAATCACCCTGACTGTCCTGAGTCGCATCGATAGCCCACTCCAACATTTTTACAGAAACTTTAGCATTGGGTTGAGTAAAGCTGTTCTCGATTTGCTTATATAAGAAGGTTTTACCATTCACTTGTAATGACTCGACCACAAAGTCTTTATCTAAATCGATTTTTTGCTTACGGGCACGGCCGATGATGTTGACGTTAAACTGGCTGCTTAACTTGGCTTTTAGTGCAGCCGCATCGGCGCGCCATTGGTCATCAAGCTGTCTGTGATAAAGCAAGGACACTAAGATCTCGCCGCTTAAGGTCGACAAAAAATCCACTTGGAACAGTTTATGTCTTAGACTAGGATTCGGTTTTAGCTCGGCGATTAAGGCCGACATCATTTGATTGATGAGCACGCTGGCTGGCAAGTATTGATCGCATTGCACTTTCTCATTCAATACTTTATCGAACATGTAATAGTATAAGTCGTCACCGTCATGCCACATGCGGAATTCAGCACGCATACGGTAGTTGGCAGGCTCTGAGGCAAAAACTTCAACACTCGGTGTTTCAAATTGGGCAAAGGCTTGTTCTAGCTTGATACGCTTGTGTTCTAACTGCGTATCATAAGTCTGAGGGTCCATTGCTGCTAAGTTCATTGTTTGATTCACCGTTGCTGTAAATTGGGGCGCAAATATTATACTAGGTGACACGAATGTCCAGCATCTTGCTTTTGCTGTTTATGCAAAGCTGTGGGAAAATCTGCGCGCTTGAGTGTGATTCTATGGATATTCAATGAGTATTTGGTTGGATTCATTCAATCATCAAACATCGAATCACTTAATGTTGTAATGCGTTCAATCTGTATAGCCATTTTGTTATAACCGAAACGGGAGACCCGCTTGTCGCGACCTATATTAGTGTTTGATTCTGGGATTGGTGGCCTATCCGTATTGGCTGAAATCCGCAAGAGTTTGCCCCATAGCGACTATTGTTATCTTTTCGACAATGCGAGGTTGCCCTATGGCGAGTTAGAAGAGCAGGTATTAATTGCTGGCTGTATCGCATTAGTATGTGATCTTGTGGCTCTTACCAATGCAATGATAGTCGTCGTCGCCTGCAACACCGCGAGCACTGTCGTGCTACCGGCATTACGTGCAAACCTCAGTATTCCTGTTGTGGGCGTTGTACCCGCTATCAAACCCGCTGCACAGATGTCTAAGAGTAAACGTATTGGACTCTTGGCTACCCCTGGCACAGTTAAGCGTCATTATACCCATGAGCTCATCAGCCAATTTGCCGATGATTGCCATGTCGAACTTTTTGGTTGTTCTGAACTTGTCATGATGGCGGAGCAGAAAATAGCGACAGGTGAAATGGACATGCACAGACTGGCAGATTTACTCGCGCCAGTTGTTGCCGCGCAATTGGACGTGCTCGTACTGGGTTGTACTCACTTCCCGATGATCCAAGCTGAATTACAACAAGTGCTCGGTGCGGGCGTAACGCTAATGGATTCTGGCGCTGCGATAGCTAAGCGAGTCGTGACTCTTTTAACGCAACAAAATCTTATTGTGGAACAGCGCAGAGTAACAAATGAGAGAGAAGCAGTAGGGCAGTCAGTAATGCAGGCGTTCTACACTAAAGCGGAAATTAGTGAAGGCTTAACAACAACATTAATTGATTGTGGCTTTTCAACTATCGAACGAATCACCACAACCAACTAAATTTACAACGTCGAACAAAACAGTTTAAACGGTAATGCTACTCGTCAGTACCAGTACGGTCGGCAGCTTCCGAATCTTGTGTTTTTGCTTCTCTTACTTTTAAGGTTCTTTCTTGGAAGCTATAGTCATTCAGTTTAACCATGGCTTTCTGAGCGCCAGACTCTGACATCTCCACAAAACCAAAACCTTTACGACGACCAGTCTTACGATCTCTGACTAAACGCACAGAGTTTACTGGGCCAAACTCACCAAACAATACTTTTACTTCACCTTCATGGACACGATAAGGCAGGTTACCTACATATAAGGTCATAGTAGGACCAACATATTGTTCTTCTGTAGCATGAGATGATGAAGACTCTGGAACAAGTTTAAAGATAAGGCTAGTCACAATAACGCCTGCAACGAAGGCTATATAAGCCGGCAGCGTAGGTGCAAACTGAAATAGCACAAAGGCGCCAACAATGGCGACAATCAAAACAATAAGAAATGACTTTTGCATAAGAATGCTCTCTGATGAATGGAAAATTGATAAATAACTGTTAACAGCAAGTATATGGTAATGAATTATTTACTTTTACACTAGACCATTGCTGAAATATTGAGCGTGAATTATCAATTATTAGATAAAAAAGCTGACTTATCTCTGATAAATAAGGTCTACAAGCTAAAAAATGGTCATAACGTTTAAAATATCGACGTACGATTCAATGATCGCTAAAAATCCCTTGCGGACTTTCTCAATCTCCCTATAATGCGCATCCACTGACACGGCAGACAGCGTAACGCAAGTTAAGCAAAGAAAGCCAAGCAGTTCATCGGTTAGCAAGCTAAACGATGAGTGTTGAGAAAGTTGAAAAAACTACTTGACGCACTAATGGGAATGCGTAGAATACGCAGCCCTGACCCGCTGAAAACTCAGTGTGTGGTCAACGCTCTTTAACAATTTATCAAGCAAATCTGTGTGGACACTCACAGGTGTTGAGTTAATCGAAACTGCTTAACCTTAGGGTTGGCAGTCAAAAATTTAAATCAACCAATTCTTTCACGAGAGTGATGAGTGTTCATAGCAATATGTACAAAGACTTACTTAGTAAGTCGAACAGAATTCGTTGAGCCGTTTGACGTAAGTCAA
>NZ_JAUOET010000044.1:0-24407 GCF_031932075.1 Shewanella sp. SP1S2-4 | reverse complement strand
GTGTAGTAGCTAAAATCATCGCTTAATCGCGACAGAGATTAGTTTGAAAAGGAAGCTTCGGCTTCCTTTTTTGTTTTAGGGCTAGTTTTATCTGCAGATTTGTGTAAAATGCTCGCCACTCTGAAGTTGAATAGTTATTTGATGACTATTTACACAGCGGGCTTGATATCCGGATTTAGATAGGTATAATGGCCCCCTCGTCGACTTAGGTTGACGAATTAAATGATTAGTCGCTGAAGTTAATCATTATCATAGCGGCTCCGATTGGGAGTCGAACGGTTAAATCATCTCGCTCTGCTTTTCTATATAGAAGAAGCTAGAGGGTGATTTTTTATATGTCCATTTTAGGAGCTCTGGTCAATGCAGAACCAAAGAATCCGTATCCGCTTAAAGGGATTTGATCATCGCTTAATTGATCAGTCTACAGCGGAAATCGTTGAAACTGCTAAGCGTACAGGCGCGCAGGTTCGTGGTCCAATTCCACTACCTACTCGCAAAGAGCGTTATACCATTTTGATCTCTCCGCACGTTAATAAAGATGCTCGTGACCAGTACGAATTACGTACACACAAGCGCCTGGTTGACATCGTAGAGCCAACTGAAAAGACTGTTGACGCGTTAATGCGTTTAGATCTTGCGGCTGGTGTCGACGTACAGATTAGCTTGGGTTAATTGAGATCCTAGTAAGAAGAGGTTTGAGAGATGGCTATCGGTCTTATTGGTCGTAAAGTTGGTATGACTCGCATCTTCACTGAAGATGGTGTTTCAATACCAGTTACTGTAATTGAAGTTGCAGGCAACCGTGTTACTCAAGTGAAAACTTTAGAAACTGACGGCTACCGTGCACTTCAAGTTACAACTGGCACCAAAAAAGCCAATCGCATCACTAAACCAGAAGCAGGTCACTTTGCCAAGAGCGGTGTTGAAGCCGGTCGTGGTTTGTGGGAAATGCGTTTGGTAGACGGTGAAGGCGAGGGCATTGAAGTTGGTGCTGAGCTAAATGTTGATATTTTCGCAGACGTAGCGAAAGTAGATGTTACTGGTCAATCAAAAGGTAAAGGCTTCCAAGGCGGTGTTAAGCGTTGGAACTTCCGTACTCAAGATATGACTCACGGTAACTCTTTGTCGCACCGCTCGAATGGTTCTATCGGTCAGAACCAAACGCCTGGTCGCGTATTCAAAGGCAAAAAAATGTCAGGCCATATGGGTGCCGAGCGTGTTACTACTCAAAATCTAGTTGTAGTTCGTGTAGATGTTGAGCGTAACCTGCTACTAGTCCGTGGCGCTGTTCCTGGCGCTACCAATGGCGACTTGATTATCAAGCCTGCCGTTAAAGCTTAAGGTCTGAGGAGATAGTAATGGAATTGGTATTGAAAGACGCGCAAAGCGCTCTTGAAGTTTCCGAAACTACCTTCGGCCGTGACTTTAACGAGGCACTGGTTCATCAGGTAGTTGTAGCATACGCTGCAAACGCGCGTCAGGGCACTCGTGCTCAAAAGACTCGTGCGGAAGTAACTGGCTCAGGCAAAAAGCCTTGGCGCCAAAAAGGAACTGGCCGTGCTCGTGCTGGTTCTGTTAAAGGCCCAATCTGGCGTGGCGGTGGCGTAACATTCGCTGCTAAAACCCAAGATCATAGCCAAAAAGTTAACAAAAAGATGTACCGCGGCGCGCTGAAAAGCATTCTGTCTGAATTGGTACGTCAAGAGCGTCTGGTTGTTGTTGAATCTTTCGGTGTTGAAGCTCCTAAAACTAAAGAGCTGAAAGCTAAATTGAAAGCAATGAACCTTGAAGACGTTCTGATTGTGACTGCAGAAGTTGATGAGAACTTATTCTTAGCAGCTCGTAACCTGTACAAAGTTGACGTTCGTGACGTAGCGGGTCTTGACCCAGTTAGTCTGATCGCGTTCAACACTGTGCTTGTGACTGCTGACGCAGTGAAGCAAATCGAGGAGATGCTAGCATGATGATCCGCGAAGAACGTTTGCTAAAAGTTATTCTCGCTCCACACATCTCTGAAAAGAGCACTGTGAACGCTGAGAAGCACAACACTGTTGTTTTCCGCGTAGCTATCGATGCAACTAAAGCTGAAATTAAAGCTGCTGTTGCTAAGCTATTTGAAGTTGAAGTTGATTCAGTTCGCACTTTAGTAAGCAAAGGCAAAACTAAACGCACTGGTGGCCGTACTGGTCGTCGTAGCGATTGGAAAAAAGCCTATGTAACTCTAGCTGCTGGTGCTGACATCGATTTCGTCGGCGGCGCTGAGTAAGCAAAGGAGAATTATCATGGCAGTTATTAAGTGTAAGCCAACCTCTCCAGGTCGTCGCCACGTAGTTAAAGTGGTGAACACTGACCTGCATAAGGGTAAACCCTTTGCTGGCCTGTTGGCGAAAAAATCTAAAAGTGGTGGCCGTAACAATACTGGCCGTATCACTGTCCGTCACGTAGGTGGTGGTCATAAGCAGCATTATCGTCTAATCGACTTCAAACGCGATAAAGATGGTATCCCTGCAAAGATTGAGCGTCTGGAATACGATCCAAACCGTACAGCTAACATCGCGTTAGTATTGTATGCGGATGGTGAGCGTCGTTATATTCTTGCTGCCAAAGGCATGCAAGCTGGCGATAAGATCCAGTCTGGTGTTGCTGCCGAGATCAAAACCGGTAACGCTATGCCACTACGCAACATCCCAGTAGGTTCTGTAGTTCACGCTGTTGAAATGAAGCCTGGTAAAGGTGCTCAGATCGCTCGTTCTGCAGGGGCTTATGTACAAGTTGTTGCTCGTGATGGCGCATATGCCACTCTACGTCTTCGCTCAGGCGAAATGCGTAAAGTGCCAGTTGATTGCCGCGCGACATTTGGTGAAGTTGGTAATGCCGAACACATGCTACGCCAGTTAGGTAAAGCAGGTGCTAAGCGCTGGAGAGGCATTCGTCCTACAGTTCGCGGTGTTGCAATGAACCCAGTAGACCATCCACACGGTGGTGGTGAAGGCCGTACTTCTGGTGGTCGTCACCCAGTGACTCCATGGGGTGTGCCAACTAAGGGTTATAAAACTCGTAGTAACAAGCGCACTGACAAGTACATCGTACGTCGTCGTAATAAATAGTAAGAGGATTCGCCATGCCACGTTCTCTCAAGAAAGGTCCCTTCATTGACCTGCACTTGCTGAAGAAGGTAGAGAAAGCGATGGAAGCCGGTGACAAAAAGCCTATTAAGACTTGGTCACGTCGCTCTATGATCATTCCAAATATGATTGGTTTGACCATCGCTGTCCATAATGGTCGTCAGCACGTTCCTGTGTTCGTAACTGACGAAATGATCGGCCACAAACTTGGTGAATTTTCACCAACTCGCACTTATCGTGGCCATGCCGCTGATAAGAAAGCGAAGAAGCGTTAATACGGGAGGAATAAGATGGAAGTTTTAGCTAAACATCGTTTTGCCCGTACGTCTGCGCAGAAGGCCCGTCTGGTTGCTGATCAAATTCGTGGTTTGCCTGTTGCTAAGGCACTCGAAATTTTGACTTTCAGCCCCAAGAAAGCCGCCGTACTGGTTAAAAAAGTACTTGACTCAGCTATCGCAAACGCCGAACACAACGAAGGTGCGGATATTGATGAGCTTAAAGTAGGAGCCGTCTTCGTAGATGAAGGCCCAACTATGAAGCGTATCATGCCACGTGCTAAAGGCCGCGCTGATCGTATCATGAAGCGTACCAGCCACATTACTGTGGTTGTATCAGATCGCTAGGAGAGAGCAATGGGACAGAAAGTACATCCTAATGGTATCCGTCTGGGTATCACCAAGCCTTGGATCTCTACCTGGTACGCAGATAAATCAGATTACGCAAATAATCTGAACAGCGACTGGGAAGTGCGTAAGTTTCTTGTAGAGAAATTACAAGCTGCTTCAGTATCTAAGATTGTTATCGAACGTCCAGCGAAAAGCATCCGCGTTACGATTCACACTGCCCGTCCAGGTGTTGTGATTGGTAAGAAAGGTGAAGACGTTGAAGTATTGCGTGCTGCAGTGTCAAAACTTGCTGGCACTCCTGCTCAAATTAACATCGCTGAGATCCGTAAACCTGAGCTAGATGCCAAGTTAGTTGCTGATTCAATTGCACAGCAATTAGAGCGTCGTGTTATGTTCCGTCGTGCTATGAAGCGCGCAGTACAAAACGCAATGCGTATTGGTGCTCAAGGTATCAAAGTACAAGTTAGTGGCCGTTTAGGCGGAGCTGAGATTGCGCGTGATGAGTGGTATCGTGAAGGTCGTGTACCTTTACATACTTTGCGTGCTGATATCGACTATTCTACATCTGAAAGTCACACCCAATACGGTGTGATTGGCGTTAAAGTTTGGATCTTCAAAGGTGAAGTTCTAGATGGAATGCTGCCACAGATTGAAGAACCGAAGCAGCAGCAACCTAAGCGCAAGCCTCGTGGTAAATAGGAGAGCCGGCAATGCTGCAACCTAAACGTATGAAGTTTCGCAAGATGTTCAAAGGCCGCAACCGCGGTCTGGCGAACGGTACCGAAGTTAGCTTTGGTACTTTTGGTCTGAAAGCAGTCGGCCGTGGCCGTTTAACTGCTCGTCAGATCGAATCTGCACGTCGTGCCATGACACGTCACATTAAGCGTCAGGGACAAATTTGGATTCGAGTTTTCCCGGACAAGCCGATTACCTCTAAGCCTCTTGAAGTGCGTATGGGTAAAGGTAAAGGTAACGTTGAATACTGGGTATGTCAGATTCAACCTGGTAAGGTTCTTTATGAGATGAATGGTGTTTCTGAAGTGATCGCTCGTGAAGCGTTTGCTTTAGCTGCTGCCAAGCTTCCAATTAAGACTACCTTCGTAACTAAGACGGTGATGTAATGAAAGCGAGCGAACTGAGAGAAAAGAGCGTTGAAGAACTGAACGCTGAACTACTTGGTCTGCTGCGTGAGCAGTTTAACCTGCGTATGCAACACGCCACTGGTCAGTTGACTCAGACTAATCAACTGAAATTGGTGCGCCGTAACATTGCGCGCGTTAAGACCATTATTACTTCTAAGGCGGGTGCATAATGTCTGATAAAATCCGTACTTTGCAGGGTCGTGTAACTAGCAACAAAATGGACAAGTCCATTACTGTTGCTATCGAACGCCAAGTGAAACACCCAATTTATGGGAAATACATTAAGCGTACGACGAAGATCCATGCACATGACGAAACTAATCAGTGCAATGAAGGCGATTTAGTAGCGATTCGCGAATGTCGTCCTTTGTCTAAGACTAAGTCTTGGACCCTGGTTGAAGTAGTATCAAAGGCCTAAGTTAATTAGGTATTTAGGTAAACGGCTCCAGAATGTGGGGCCGTTTGTTTTTTAATACTATACATTCCACTTTTATGGTGTTATATTTGCGCGCCATTTTTGACTAAATTAATAGCAAAAATGAGTGTTTTTATTGTCCCATAGTGGGAATTGTGTAGTAACGATAGCGGAGCACTTAAAATGATCCAAATGCAATCGACTCTTGACGTTGCTTGTAACAGCGGCGCACGCAGAGTTCAGTGTATTAAGGTCTTGGGTGGCTCTCATCGTCGTTATGCCGGTATCGGCGACATCATCAAAGTTTCTGTTAAAGAAGCGATTCCTCGCGCTAAAGCGAAGAAAGGCGATGTGTATAACGCGGTGGTAGTCCGTACTAAGAAAGGCGTACGTCGTCCAGACGGTTCTGTCATTCGCTTCGATCGGAATGCAGCTGTTCTTTTGAACAACAACCTGCAGCCGATTGGTACTCGTATCTTTGGACCAGTGACACGTGAATTGCGTAATGAGCAATTTATGAAAATTGTCTCGCTGGCACCAGAAGTACTGTAAGGAGCTTCAAAATGGCAGCTAAAATACGTCGTGAAGACGAAGTGATTGTATTAGCAGGTAAAGACAAGGGTAAACGTGCAAAAGTTTCTCAAGTCCTTCCTACTGGTAAATTGATTGTTGAAGGCATCAATCTTGTCAAAAAACACCAAAAGCCAAACCCACAATTGGGCGTAGCTGGCGGTATTGTTGAGAAAGAAGCACCGATACAAGCATCAAATGTAGCGATTTTCAACTCTGCCACTGGCAAAGCTGATCGCGTTGGTTTCCGCTTTGAAGACGGCAAAAAAGTTCGTTTCTTCAAATCGAACAGTGAACTCGTTAAGTAATTGGAGTAAACGATGGCGAAACTGCATGATAAATACCAAGAGACTGTTGTCGCTGAACTTGCTAAAAAGTTCGGTTATACCAGTGTCATGCAAGTCCCTCGGATTGAGAAAATCACCCTGAACATGGGTGTTGGCGAAGCTGTTGCAGACAAGAAAATCATGGACCATGCTGTCCGTGATATGACTGCAATCGCTGGTCAAAAACCAGTAGTGACTGTAGCTCGTAAGTCAGTTGCTGGTTTTAAAATCCGTGAAGGCTACCCTATTGGCTGTAAAGTTACCCTACGCGGTGAGCGTATGTGGGAATTCTTAGAGCGTTTAGTCGATATCGCAATCCCACGTATTCGTGACTTCCGTGGCTTAAGCGCTAAAGCGTTTGACGGCCGTGGTAACTACGCAATGGGCGTGCGTGAGCAGATCATCTTCCCAGAAATCGATTACGATAAAATCGATAAGATTCGTGGTATGGATATTGTTATCACTACTACTGCGAAGAATGATGAAGAAGGTCGTGCTTTGTTAGACGCTTTTAACTTCCCATTCAAGAAATAAGGGTAGCGTAATGGCAAAAACATCAATGAAAGCACGTGAAGCTAAACGTGCACAGCTCGTGGCCAAGTACGCTGAAAAGCGTGCGGCTCTTAAGACTATCATTGCAAGTCCAGCTTCTTCTGACGAAGATCGTTGGGATGCGGTACTTAAGCTGCAAGCTCTACCACGTGATTCCAGCGCTGCGCGTCAACGCAATCGTTGTAATCAAACTGGTCGCCCTCATGGCTTCTTACGTAAATTCGGCTTAAGCCGTATCAAATTACGTGAAGCAACCATGCGTGGTGAAGTTCCTGGCCTGCGTAAGGCCAGCTGGTAAGCACTTGTCACGGAGTAAGCTAATATGAGCATGCAAGATCCTATTGCGGATATGTTAACCCGTATTCGTAACGGCCAAGCTGCTAACCACGTATCGGTGAAGATGCCTTCAGCTAAGTTGAAAGTCGCAATTGCGAAACTACTTAAAGATGAAGGTTATATCGCTGATTACGCCGTAGCAGATGAAGCCAAGCCTGAACTGGAAGTTACTTTAAAGTATTTCCAAGGCCAACCAGTCGTTGAGACTATCCAGCGTGTAAGTCGCCCTGGTCTTCGTATTTACAAAGGTAAAAACGAACTTCCAAAGGTGATGGGCGGTCTGGGTGTCGCAATTGTGTCCACTTCTAAAGGCTTGATGACTGATCGTGCCGCCCGCCTTGCAGGCATGGGTGGCGAGGTTATCTGCTACGTAGCTTAAGGAGCTAGGAATGTCTCGTGTAGCAAAAGCACCAGTATCTATTCCAGCTGGCGTAGAGGTGACCTTGAACGAACAGACCCTTACCGTCAAAGGCGGAAAAGGTAGTCTGACTCGAGTGATCAACAATGCGGTCAATGTTGTTATTGAAGCTGGCGTAGTTAAGTTCCTCCCTGTTGAAGGCGTTTCTAACGCTTGGGCACAGGCTGGTACAACTCGTGCATTAGTAAACAACATGGTTGTTGGTGTATCTCAAGGTTTTGAGCGTAAATTAAAGTTAGTTGGCGTTGGTTACCGTGCGAAACTCGTCGGTTCTGACATTGACCTTACTTTAGGTTTCTCTCATCCGTTAGTACACAAACTGCCCGCAGGCGTTACTGCAGAGTGCCCTAGCCAAACTGACATCGTCCTACGTGGCGTTGATAAACAGTTAATTGGCCAAGTCGCTGCTGAGATTCGCGGATACCGTCCACCAGAGCCATATAAAGGCAAGGGTGTTCGCTATGACGACGAAGTAGTACGCCGTAAAGAGGCTAAGAAGAAGTAGGTAACGCGATATGGATAAGAAAACATCTCGCTTACGTCGCGCTACTCGCGCTCGTAAGAAGATCCAAGAGCTGGGCGTGAACCGTCTGGTTGTACATCGTACACCGCGTCACATTTATGCTCAGGTGATCAATCCTGAAGCTCAGGTGTTGGCAGCTGCTTCAACCGTAGAAAAAGCGGTTAAAGAGCTACTGAAGAGTACCGGTAACGTAGACGCAGCGAAAGCAGTAGGTAAATTTGTTGCTGAGCGCGCGATCGAAAAAGGCGTAACTTCAGTTGCGTTCGATCGTTCTGGTTTCAAGTATCACGGTCGTGTAGCTGCTTTAGCAGATGCAGCTCGTGAAGCTGGCCTGAAGTTCTAAGGGGTTATAAAATGGCTAAATTAGAAGCTCAGCAAAAAGACGATCTGCAAGAGAAATTGATTGCAGTTAATCGTGTTTCTAAAGTAGTTAAGGGCGGTCGTATCTTTAGCTTCACAGCACTGACAGTAGTGGGTGACGGTAACGGTAAGATTGGCTATGGCTATGGCAAAGCACGTGAAGTTCCAGCAGCGATTCAAAAAGCTATGGAAAAAGCTCGTCGTAACATTGTGACCGTTGAGTTGAATGCAGGTACTCTGCATCACCCAGTTAAAGGTCGTCATACTGGTTCTCTTGTGTACATGCAACCTGCATCACAAGGTACTGGTATTATTGCCGGTGGCGCAATGCGTGCCGTATTGGAAGTAGCAGGCGTTCATAACGTTCTGTCAAAAGCATACGGTTCTACTAACCCGATCAACATCGTTCGCGCGACTGTCGATGCTTTGGTGCACATGAAGTCACCTTCGCAAATCGCAGCTAAGCGTGGCCTGAATGTTGACGAAATTCGGGGGTAATGCACCATGGCAACTAAAACTGTAAAAGTTACTCAAACTAAAAGCGGTATCGGTCGTTTACCGAAGCACCGTGCAACCCTAACGGGTCTTGGTTTGCGTCGCATTGGTCACACTGTTGAATTAGAAGATACTCCTTCAGTTCGCGGTATGATCAACAAGGTCTACTACATGGTTAAGGTGGAGGATTAATAGATGCGTTTAAATACTCTATCTCCAGCTGCAGGCTCTAAGCATGCACCAAAGCGTGTAGGCCGTGGTATGGGCTCAGGTCTAGGTAAAACAGCGGGTCGTGGTCATAAAGGCCAAAAGTCTCGTTCTGGTGGCGGTGTACGCCCAGGATTTGAAGGTGGTCAAATGCCACTTAAAATCCGTTTACCTAAATTTGGTTTTACCTCGCGTCGCGCTATGGTAACAGCTGAAGTTCGTGTACTCGAACTGGCAAAAGTTAACGGTGATGTTATCGACTTAAACGCTCTGAAAGATGCGAACGTTATAACTCGCAACATCCAGTTTGCGAAAATTGTTCTTTCAGGTACCATTGAGCGCCCTGTGACTGTTAAAGGTCTGAAGGTAACCAAAGGTGCACGTGCAGCTATTGAAGCTGCCGGCGGTAAGATCGAGGAATAATACGTCGATGGCAAAACCAGGACTTGATTTAAAAAGCGCGAAAGGTGGACTTTCAGAATTGAAAGCTCGCCTCCTGTTCGTGATTGGTGCGATTATCGTCTTTAGAGCCGGTTCGTTTGTGCCAATTCCTGGTATTGACGCAGCTGTATTAGCAGAGCTGTTTGCTCAGCAAAAAGGGACCATCCTGGGCATGTTTAACATGTTCTCGGGTGGCGCCCTTTCGCGTGCCTCTATCTTTGCATTAGGTATCATGCCGTATATTTCGGCATCGATTATCATGCAATTGTTGACTGTCGTGCATCCTGCACTCGCTGAATTGAAAAAAGAAGGCGAATCAGGACGTAAGAAAATCAGTCAATATACCAGATGGGGTACCTTAGTGCTGGGTACATTCCAGTCGGTCGGTATTGCAACCGGGTTACCAAACTTAGTGCCAGGCCTTGTGGTCAACATTGGATTTGGGTTCTACTTTGTTGCGGTTGTGAGCTTAGTGACAGGAACTATGTTCCTTATGTGGCTAGGCGAGCAGATTACCGAACGTGGTATAGGTAACGGTATCTCGATTTTAATTTTCGCAGGTATTGTTGCTGGATTACCTTCCGCTATCGGCCAAACGGCTGAGCAGGCGCGTCAAGGTGACTTGAATGTGTTAGTATTGTTGTTGCTCGCGGTAATTGTGTTTGCAGTGACTTATTTTGTAGTGTTCGTGGAACGTGGTCAGCGTCGTATCGTCGTTAACTACGCTAAGCGTCAGCAAGGCCGTAAGGTGTTCGCTGCGCAAAGTACCCACTTACCGCTGAAAATAAACATGGCAGGTGTTATTCCGCCAATTTTTGCGTCAAGCATCATTTTGTTCCCTGGAACACTGGCTCAGTGGTTCGGTCAAAATGAGTCTATTTCATGGTTAAGTGATTTTTCACTGGCTGTGTCACCTGGACAACCGCTTTACTCATTATTATATGCAACAGCGATTATCTTTTTTTGTTTCTTCTATACTGCGTTGGTGTTTAACCCACGTGAAACAGCAGATAACTTGAAGAAGAGTGGTGCATTCATCCCTGGGATCCGTCCTGGAGAACAGACTTCGCGTTACATTGATAAAGTTATGACCCGTTTGACATTGGCAGGCGCGTTATACATAACCTTTATCTGCTTAATTCCGGAGTTCATGTTAATCGCGTGGAAAGTACAGTTCTATTTTGGCGGTACTTCACTACTCATTATGGTAGTCGTGATCATGGACTTCATGGCTCAGGTTCAGACGCATATGATGTCTCATCAGTATGAGTCTGTGATGAAGAAAGCTAACCTAGTAAACAAAGCGAATTTAGATCGCTTTGGTCGCTAAGTAGCTTTACGGAGTGATGAAATGAAAGTTCGAGCTTCCGTGAAGAAGATCTGCCGTAACTGCAAGATCGTCAAGCGTAGTGGCGTTGTACGCGTTATCTGTGTTGAACCAAAACACAAACAGCGTCAAGGCTAAAAAGTAATTTGTTCAGCCCATGAATTGGGCTGAACAAAATTTTGTTTGCAAATCTGTCGACTGTCGAGTATCCTTTCGGGCTTTTCGCAGTTGGCCTTTAACTTTAAGGAGTGCATAGTGGCCCGTATCGCTGGCATTAACATTCCTGATCAAAAGCATACAGTCATCGCATTGACTGCAATTTTCGGCATCGGCCGTACTCGCGCTAGAGCAATCTGCGCGGCTACAGCAATCGCTGAAACTGCTAAGATCAAGGAATTGAGCGAAGCTCAAATAGACACACTACGCGAAGAAGTCGCTAAATACCTAGTAGAAGGTGACTTACGTCGTGAGATTTCAATGAACATCAAGCGTCTTATGGATCTTGGTTGTTATCGTGGTCTCCGCCATCGCCGTAGCCTGCCTCTCCGTGGGCAACGTACTAAGACCAATGCGCGTACGCGTAAAGGTCCACGTAAACCAATTAGAAAGTAACGGGAAGGTAAAGCAATGGCTAAAGTTCCGTCACGTTCTCCGCGTAAGCGCGTACGTAAACAGGTTGCAGATGGCATGGCTCATATCCATGCTTCTTTCAACAACACTATTGTCACCATTACAGATCGTCAAGGTAATGCGTTGTCATGGGCTACTTCAGGTGGTTCAGGTTTCCGTGGTTCACGTAAATCTACTCCATTTGCTGCACAGGTGGCTGCTGAGCGTGCAGGTGCTGCTGCTCAAGACTACGGTTTAAAAAACCTTGAAGTGTTTGTGAAGGGTCCAGGTCCAGGTCGTGAGTCAGCCATTCGTGCGCTGAACGCTGTTGGTTATAAAATTACCAACATTACCGATGTGACGCCGATCCCTCATAATGGTTGTCGTCCTCCTAAAAAGCGTCGTGTATAACGTCGTTTCATTAGGATAGTTGGAGAAAGATCATGGCAAGATACTTGGGTCCCAAGCTCAAGCTCAGCCGCCGAGAAGGTACAGACCTTTTCTTAAAAAGCGGTGTGAGAGCAATCGATTCAAAGTGTAAACTGGAAACTGCACCTGGACAACATGGCGCTCGTAAGCCACGTTTGTCAGAGTATGGTACTCAGTTACGCGAAAAACAAAAAGTTCGTCGTATTTACGGTGTGTTAGAAAAACAATTCCGTAACTATTACAAAGATGCTGCACGTACTAAAGGCAACACAGGTGAAAACCTGCTTCAGCTTTTAGAAACCCGTCTTGATAACGTTGTTTATCGTATGGGCTTCGGTGCAACTCGTGCAGAATCACGTCAGCTAGTAAGCCATAAATCTATTATGGTTAACGGTCGTGTTGTTAACATTCCATCATTCAAAGTGTCTGCGAATGATGTTGTGAGCATCCGCGAGAAGTCACGTACTCAAGCTCGTATTAAAGCGGCTTTAGAAGTGGCAGCTCAACGCGAGAAGCCTACATGGGTTGAAGTCGACAACGCGAAAATGGAAGGTGCTTTCAAGCGCGTTCCAGAACGTAGCGATTTGTCTGCGGAAATTAACGAACAGCTGATCGTCGAGCTTTACTCTAAGTAAGGCTAACAAACAAGAGAGGACACAATGCAGGGTTCTGTTACAGAATTTCTTAAACCGCGTCTCGTTGATATCGAGCAGGTTAACTCAACACGTGCCAAGGTTACATTGGAACCACTTGAGCGTGGTTTCGGCCACACTTTAGGTAACGCGTTGCGTCGCATCCTATTGTCGTCTATGCCCGGCTGCGCGGTTACCGAAGTCGAGATTGACGGTGTACTGCACGAATACAGCAGTAAGGAAGGCGTTCAAGAAGATATCCTTGAGATCTTGTTAAACCTGAAAGGGTTAGCAGTGACTATCGAGGGTAAAGACGAGGCTATGCTTACGTTGAGCAAGTCCGGCGCAGGCCCTGTCATCGCAGCAGATATCACGCATGATGGTGATGTCACTATCGTGAATCCTGATCATATTATCTGTCACCTGACAGGTAACAATGATATCAGCATGCGTATTCGCGTTGAGCGTGGTCGTGGCTATGTACCAGCATCTGCTCGTGCACAGACTGAAGACGATGATCGCCCAATCGGCCGCTTGCTGGTTGATGCTTCTTTCTCGCCAGTTGCGCGTATTGCCTACAATGTAGAAGCAGCACGTGTAGAACAGCGTACTGACTTAGATAAACTCGTTATCGATATGACCACTAACGGTACTATCGATCCTGAGGAAGCTATCCGTCGTTCTGCAACAATTTTAGCTGAACAGCTAGATGCGTTTGTTGAATTACGTGACGTGACTGAGCCAGAGCTGAAAGAAGAGAAGCCGGAATTCGATCCGATTCTGCTGCGTCCTGTCGACGATTTAGAGCTAACTGTACGTTCGGCTAACTGCTTGAAAGCCGAAGCGATTCATTACATCGGAGATCTGGTACAGCGCACTGAAGTTGAGTTGCTGAAAACCCCGAACTTAGGTAAGAAATCTCTTACTGAAATTAAGGATGTTTTAGCTTCTCGCGGACTGTCGTTAGGTATGCGTTTGGAAAACTGGCCTCCAGCTAGTTTAGCAGACGACCTATAAGTCTCAGGTTTGTACAGATTTAGGTTATAAGGATTAGGTCATGCGCCATCGTAAGAGTGGTCGTCAACTAAACCGTAACAGCAGTCATCGCCAAGCCATGTTTCGCAACATGGCCGGTTCACTAGTTCGTCATGAGATCATCAAGACAACTGTGGCTAAAGCGAAAGAACTGCGTCGCGTAGTTGAGCCTCTGATAACACTTGCTAAGAGTGACAGCGTTGCAAACCGTCGTTTAGCGTTTGCACGTACTCGCGACGCTGAAGTCGTTGGTAAGTTATTTACTGAGTTGGGTCCACGTTACCAGGAACGTCCTGGTGGCTATACCCGTATCCTTAAGTGCGGTTTACGTGCTGGTGATAAAGCCCCTATGGCTTACATCGAGCTAGTTGGTCGCCCAGAAGCTGCTCAAGCTGTTGATGTTGAAGCTGCTGAGTAATTAAGGTTACACTTTTAAAAAGCCGGGCATTAGCCCGGCTTTTTTATGCCTTTTTTACTATTTTACCCAAAGTGTGGTTTTCTCGATTTCTTTTGGGAGGATGATATTCCATTTAGCTAAGCCTTTCTGGCTAAACATGTATTTTCCAAGATCATCTGTTACTGGGAAAATATTTTCGGGTTTCTCGCCGCCGAGTATTTTTGTCGCCATATTCGCTGCAATCTTTCCATGATGATAGCCATCGAGAACATAGCCGCCAATATTGCCTTCAGCAGAGACACTAAATCCCCAAAACCCAAAATTCGGTACCGGAGAATGTCCAGATATCCATTTTAGGAGCTGATCTGCATCTCGAACTGTGTGGTATAGCGCCACGACTATAGCGTTATAACCCTGTTCCTTCGCGGTCAATACATTCCGCTGCCAATCTGTTAGCTGTGACAATTGCACTAAATTAACTTCGATATCGCCTAACATGCTTGAGTGTTGTTTACTGATGTATTCAGCCGCTGAGTCAGAGGTGACTCCTTGGTCGAATAGAACTAAGATTTTTCTATGCACAGTTTGCGGTAGTAAACGTTGAATGAGCAGTAGTGAACGTCGTAGTAGTGGTCTCTCAATGACGCCTGTGAAGCGTTTGTGTTCATTGAGATGATATTCTCTAGGATTCATATTCACCCCTAAATAGACTACTGGGATTAGGCTGTCATTTAGGCGCTGGTGTAAGAGATTAACCGCATTATCATCGGCGAGAATAACCAATTGAGGTGCTTGTTGTTGAATGTATTTCCATGCTAAGTCAGCCCGTTCAGCAAATTGCTCTTGGGGTAAGCGTTTGGTATCCATCTCGAAATAACTAACATCATGGTGAGGGCTGAGCGTGTCATAAATCGCTTGATAGTATTCTTGGTCCCATTGATAGCTATGATGGTAGCTTTCGATAACAACAACTTTAGCAGCATTGGCTTCATGAGAGAGGCCTACCAAGCAGATAATTAGGAAGCTTAGAATGTGTTGCAAACTAGAGTTCAGTTGTCTCATTTGAATCATATGCAGTCTTAGGTATTGGCGCTGCCTAGAGTATAGTCCACCTTTAATTGTGCATATTCAGATAATAAAAAAGCCTCACTAGTTATTAAGCTAGGAGGCTTAGTTTGTACGCTATTGCTGATCCATCAATAACCTACTTAGTATCAGGTGCCTTTTGCTGGCTATAATCTAACTTTTCGTGCTTTTGGCCCATGGCTTCAGCGACTTCTGGTGGCATGTAGTTTTCATCATGCTTGGCGAGTACTTCAGTTGCTTCTAGTTTGCCATCAGCACCCAGTACACCCTGAGCAACTATGCCTTGTCCTTCACGGAAAAGATCGGGTAATAAGTCGTCATAAGTGACCAGTACTTCGCCGCCGAGGGAGTCATGCACTGCAAATTCGACATGCAAGCTTTTGGGATCTCGCACCATCGAACCTACCGTCACCATTCCGCCGACACGAATACGTTGGCCAATTTCAGGTTTTACGCCAGTGTCTGTCTTGCCGTGGACAATTTCAGACGGAGTATAGAATAAGTTCAAGTTGGAGTTCAGCGCATAGAGCAAAAGCGAAGTAATCGCAGCAACGCCACCGATTAATGCTACAGCTAATGTCAGTCTTTTTTTGCGTCTTGGGTTCACGATTTAGTACTCCTAGTTTCTTTTAGGCGTTCTTCTCTATCCATCTTCTTCGCGATATCAATTAACACCTTACGCTTTTGGCGTGCGCTGGTAATGATGAGCGTAGAGAGGCAGAAGAAGGTCACTCCGTAGGATAGCCATACATAGAATGCATAGCCGCCCATATTAAAAAAATCACTGATTGAATCGAATTGCATCATTTGACCTCCTCCGCTTTAGCTAGTTCACGGACCCAGGGGCGCATGCCATTTCTTGCTAAAATTTCTGCTCTAAAACGGACAATAGTGATGGCGCCAATCATAAGACCGAAGCCCAGTATGTTAATTAACAGTGGATAGAGCATTTCCGTCGACATTGTCGATTTCTCGGTAATGCGTATTGTCGACGGTTGATGTAATGAGCTCCACCATTCAACTGAGTATTTGATGATAGGAATATTGATCACACCGACGATCGCTAAGATCCCTGCTGCACGAGCTGCGAGCACTTTATCCTCAAATGAGGCATAGAGCGAGATCACACCTAGATATAGGAATAGTAATACCAGCTCAGAAGTTAAGCGTGCATCCCATACCCACCAGGCACCCCACATAGGTTTACCCCATGCTGCTCCGGTAAAGAGTGCGATAAAGGTGATCACTGCGCCAATGGGAGCAATAGATGCTGCAGCCCAGTCGGCAAGTTTTATCTGCCAAACTAGACCGATAAAGGCCGCGGTTGCCATACCCATATAAGCCGCCATTGACATAGACGCGGCAGGAACATGGATAAAGATAATACGGTAGCTATCTCCCTGCTGGTAATCCGTCGGCGCGAAGACAAGTCCCCATGTCGTGCCAACAGCAATCAATAGACCGGCTAAGATCGCAAACCATGGAAATAAAGTTCCTGATAATTTATATGCGCGTTCAGGATCCGCGTAAGGGTGTAACCATTTCCACATTTTAGTTAGTACTCACTCGCAGAGATGCACCAATTGCAAAAGGTGCTAAGGTTAACGATCCGACCAGCATAGCGCCTATTATAGCGAGCTGACCATCATAGGGTAAATTCATTCCTGCCGCGTCTATGGCACTCGTTGCAAAAATGAGTACTGGGATATATAGGGGCAAAATAAGTAAGCTGAGTAACACGCCGCCTTTCCTTAGACCGACGGTTAATGCCACACCAATAGCACCTAACAGCGACAATACTGGCGTGCCTAGCGCAAGCGTTGAAATTAACGCACCGTAGCTGTTGCCGTCTAGATTGAGTAATACCGCTAACAGTGGTGCGATAATAATCAGTGGCACACCAGTTAAAATCCAGTGGGCTAACACTTTAGCTAATACGAGAATGGCTAATGGCTGTGGACTTAATAGCATTTGTTCTAAGCTACCATCACTAAAGTCGGCTTTGAAAAGCCTTTCAAGTGACAACATTGATGCTAATAATGCGGCGACCCAAATTATCCCCGGCGCTACACGTGCTAACATTTGCGGCTCTGGTCCAATTCCCAGCGGAAACAAGGTAACGACCATAATAAAAAATAGCAGTGGGTTAAAAATGTCGCCGCGGTGGCGAATAGCAATTTTAAGATCTCGCTGCAGCAAGGTGAAAAATGCTTGGGTAAAACTGATGCCTCTTTTCATTGAGCCTGACCTTATATGAAGCGATAATCGAGACGAATTTTACGAAGCCTATCATCTGTGATAATGCCCATATCTTGGTGAGTTGTGAGGATCACACAGCCACCATTATCCGCATGCTGAATAAATAACTGCTCCAGTTCTTCGACGCCTTTTTTATCGATTGCAGTAAAAGGTTCGTCAAGGATCCAAATTTTACAGTTGCTATGCCACAATCTTGATAGTGCTGTTCTGCGATGCTGGCCTGCGGATAAATGCCCCGCGAGAGCTTCTTCAAAGCCCGTTAAATTGACTTTGGCTAAAATCTCTGACGTATCAAAGTCATCATAACCACTGATTCTTAAATTGAAATTAAGGTTTTCTTCGGCAGTCAGCTCGCATTTCACGCCAGCTAAATGGCCTAAATACAAGAGGTCTTCATTGTATTCATCGCGGCAACGGTTTATGTCTTCATTAATGTAAAAAGTTTGTCCGGCATAGGGGCGAGAAAGGCCCGCCAATATGCGTAATAAACTGGTCTTTCCTGCGCCGTTAGGGCCTTCAATCTGAACAATGTCACCGGCATTTATATCAAAACTTAACTCATCAAAAAGGATACGTTCTTCGCGGATACAGGTCAGCTTGCTGGCTGACACTAATGTGGTTTCTTTAGTTATATTTGTCACTGAACCCTCTATCTCAAGCCGGAAGGAAACACAAGTCATTCTAACACAAACGTTATTGGGGGTTTACTCTTGGTTTGCACTAGATGTCAGCAATATGATGTGGTTCCAATAACCGCAATATTTATCGAACTTTTTTACGACTTGCTAATATATTAACGAATTTGTCATCCTTGTCGCCTGATTCATTTTGTGTTGAGATTCTAATCACAAAAAGATGAGATTTCTTGAAGTTTGTAGTAATCTTAGTCGGCTATAATGAGTCTGCCTAAGTAAGGGCGGCGCCGAGCTTTGTACGTATTTGCATTAGGAACATTGAACATGAAAAAACTGTTAGCAATGACTGCTGTCGCTGCTTTGACTATGTCAGTTAACGCTTCAGCTCAAGATGCTGAGGCTATTTATAATAAGGCATGTACCGTATGCCACAGCATGGGTGTTGCTGGTGCTCCAAAAGTGCACAACGCTGCAGAATGGGAACCACGCTTAGCTAAGGGCGTTGATGCTCTAGTGAAGAGTGTGAAAACCGGTCTGAATGCTATGCCACCAGGCGGTATGTGTACTGATTGTACTGATGATGATTACAAAGCTGCTATCAAATTTATGTCTACAGCTAAGTAATTCTTCAGATATAAAAAAACCGGCGAAAGCCGGTTTTTTTATATCTGCAATTAACTGCGATTTATTGCACTTGAGTATCAAGTACTAGGTTCGCTGTATCGCCTACGGCGACTTTACTGATCTTGCCTTGAATATCACCCGTTTGCGGTTTGATATTACCTTGTTTAGACAGCACAGCAATCACTTCCACATTGGTTGCGTCACTCAACTTCTTATCACCACCCATACCGCTGCTGTCATCTAATGTCACCGTAATTGGGAGCGACTTAGCACTGACTTTGGTCGCCGCTAATGGGACTTTTGGTCCTTCAGTTGCACGGGCAAAGATAAAGATAGTGTCTTCAGGGCTGGCTTTAGCGGCAAGTTCTGCAGAGATAGATATAGTGACATTGACTGATTTGGTCGCACTTGCTTTCACTTGCTTGTGGGCTTCATCATTTGGCATACCCGCTGTTTCAGACTGCATACGTAAGTTAGCGGTTTCGATAGCATTCATTAAGGCTGCGCGATCAACATCGGCACGATCGCTATCCAAAATGGTTTGCCAAGAGGCGATGGCTTTCTTGTAATCAGCCGTAAAGAAGGCATCCATACCTACAAGTAATAACGTTGAAGGATCTTGAGCATCCATAGCTAAAGATTCATCGATAATCGCTTGGATTTGCGGTGTCATTTGTTGACCCGCTTTGTAATACATAGCTGTCGCTTTTGGACCGAGCAATTCTGCATGTTTTCCGACCAATTCGATTACTTTATCGAAAGCCGCAATCCCTTTATCGTATTGGTTTGCTGATACATAAGCATGACCTAAGCTAAACCACAGTTGGCTGTTTTCTGGCTCGGCTTTAACTTGAGCCTCCATCATCTGCACGCGTTGCATCATGATTTGAGCCGTATCCATTCCTGCATGTGGATTTGCAGGTTGTTGAGCACTATCAATATTCTCGAAGGCACCTAAGTGTTGATAGAGATAGCCTGAGATGACAATCAAACAAACTGACATGATCGACGGCCACAGAATCGTCTTTGGCTTGATTTGGTTGACCAGTGAATCATCACTCGCTTGTTTGATGTCTTGGAGTAGACTGATTTCAAGCTCTTTTTTCAATGCATCGAATTCGGCTTGATCGAGTAGCTCCTCGCTTAATTCTTTTTCAAGAGTGGCTAAGCGTTCATTGAACAATTCAAGGTTCGTTTGTTTACGAACTCCGGCTTCTTCCGTTTTCAGCAATTTTTGCTGTCTGAAATGCGGGATCCAAATCAGCATAAGGCCGACTAACATAACAAGCGCAATAAAAATCCAAAATGTCGTCATTGTTTCTATATTCACTTTAGTTTGCAGAAAGCGGAGTAACCGCTAGGCTTGGAAGCAAGATTATACGTAAAGATTGTTCATTGAACAGTAATATAAGGTAATCCCAGTACTGAAAGCTTATAGTTGGGCACTGGTTCACAAATTGATTCTTCTTGTAAATTTTGTATGAAACTTAAGTGTCATTTGTCGGTCACATGCAGAACTGAGCCTCTTCCGTGACTTTCAACAACCTCTAAAATTGAGAATGAGACAAGTAACCCAGTTTTGTACGAAAGAGGCAGACAGGAACAATAGCAAATACTAAAATGAGCAACATTTCGTGCATTTGCGTGAATAACATGTTGTGCGTTGAGATAGAGTCTTTCTAAATCAACATATTATTGAAGACTGAGGAAAACCCATGATCCCAGAACTTGGACACTTTGCGCTGATAATAGGGGTGGCTTTTGCCTTCTTATTAATCAGCGTCCCCCTAATAGGTGTTGCCCGTAAAGATCAATACCTTGTTAGGTATGCTTGGCCGTTAACGTACGGAATGTTCTTTTTTATCACTGTATCAGTTGTCGTGCTGGCCTATAGCTTTGCCGTCGATGATTTCTCAGTCGCTTATGTGGCACATCACTCTAATTCTCAGTTACCTATCTTCTTCAAGATTTCGGCCGTATGGGGCGGTCATGAAGGGTCACTGTTGTTCTGGGTGTTTGCTTTATCGACTTGGGCTGCAGCGGTTGCCTTATTTAGTAAAGGTTTAGAGGAAGTGTTTACTGCGCGTGTACTGGCAGTATTAGCGCTGATCGTGATTGGCTTTAGCTTATTCATGCTACTAACCTCTAGCCCATTCGAACGTTTGTTCCCGATCCCTGCCGAAGGTCGTGACTTGAACCCAATGCTGCAGGATGTGGGATTAATCTTCCATCCACCTATGCTGTATTTAGGTTATGTGGGTTTCTCGGTGAGCTTTGCATTTGCGATTGCCGCGCTGATGAGTGGTCGTCTCGATTCTGCATGGGCTCGTTGGACTCGTCCCTGGACCTTAGCCGCTTGGATCTTCCTAACAGGAGGTATCGCACTAGGTTCTTGGTGGGCATATTATGAATTAGGCTGGGGCGGTTGGTGGTTCTGGGATCCTGTTGAGAACGCCTCTTTCATGCCTTGGTTAGTGGGTACTGCGCTTGTTCACTCTTTGATTGTGACCGAGAAACGCGGCGCCTTCCGTAACTGGACCGTATTACTGTCTATCTTTGCTTTCTCTTTAAGTTTGCTTGGTACCTTTATTGTTCGCTCTGGCGTATTAACCTCAGTGCATTCATTCGCAGCCGATCCAAGCCGCGGTATGTTTATTCTGTTGTTACTTGGTTTAGCGATTGGTGGTTCATTGACACTGTTTGCCTTCCGCGCCAGTGAAATGAGCAGCCCAGCCCGTTTCGAGCTGAAGTCTAAAGAAACCATGCTACTGGTCTGTAATGTGTTACTGACTGTTGCCGCAGGTACTGTGCTATTGGGTACGCTCTATCCATTGCTCATCGATGCGCTCGGCATGGGTAAAATCTCTGTAGGACCTCCATACTTCAACGCTGTGTTTGTGCCTATCGTATTAGTCTTATTTGGCTTTATGGGTATTGGTCCAATTATCCGTTGGAAAAAATCGAAAGCAGGCGAGCTTAAGCGTCAGTTATTGATCCCTGCAATGATTGCTGCGGCTATCGGTATTGTGACGCCATTTATCGTCGATGGTGTATTCAATACTTGGGTTGCCTTTGGTATCGCGGCAGCGGCTTGGATTATCTTAGCGACTGCTAGAGCGGCCTATAATATGGTCAAGTCGAAAGAAGGTGATATCAGCATCAGCCGTATGGGCCGTAGCCAGCTGGGTATGATCTTCGCGCATCTTGGTATTGCTGTATCTGTGATTGGTGCCACTATGGTGTCGAATTACTCGATTGAGAAAAGTGTTCGCATGGGACCGGGGATCAGCCAAGAGCTTGCGGGTTATACCTTTAAGTATCTCGAGACCAAAAACGTAGTGGGTCCTAACTACACTGCAATGCAGGGACAGATAGAAGTCTACAAAGGTGATGAGCTGCTGACATTACTCAAGCCAGACCGTCGTCAATATAATGTGCGTACAATGGACATGACAGAAGCGGGTATCGACTGGGGTCTATTCCGTGACTTGTATGTGACCATGGGCGATCCAATTACCAGCACTGAATTTGCGGTTCGTTTGAACTACAAGCCGTTCGTGCGTTGGTTATGGTTTGGGGCAATTTTCATGATGATTGGTGGATTCTTCGCGGCATCGGATAAACGTTACCGTGCGAAAGTCACTGCAGCCGTCGCGCCTTTGGCCGAAAAGGCAAAATTGGCAACGGCTCAATAATTGGGGAATGTATGAAGAAGTTGGTTCTGTTTATCCCATTGGTTATATTTCTCGCCATGGGGGTGTTTCTATATAAAGGCTTATTTCTGAATCCGCAGCAATTGGATTCGGCACTGGAAGGAAAGCCTATTCCGGCTTTCCAACTGGAACGCTTAGAGACACCAGCTGAGATCATTACGAATGAGCAATTAAAAGGTAAGGTGTCATTACTTAATGTGTGGGCGACTTGGTGTCCATCTTGTAAATATGAGCATCCTTTCTTAGTGATGCTAAAGCGTAAAAATCTTCTGCCAATTTACGGGATCAACTATCGCGATGAGCGTGCTCCCGCATTAGAAGAGTTGAAGCGTCAGGGCGACCCCTATAACGTCAATATCTATGATAAAGATGGCCGTTTAGGATTAGACCTTGGGGTCTATGGTGCACCTGAAAGTTTTGTGGTTGATCACAACGGTATTATCCGCTTCCGTTATGCGGGTCCAATCGACCAACGCGTATGGAGTGAAACCCTTTACCCTATGATCCAACAATTACAAGCTGAAGCGGCGAAGGATGGCGCATCATGAGAACGCTGACAAAAATCATTGGTGGTCTAGTGCTGTTATTCAGCATGACGACCGCCGTTATGGCAACACCGGTTGATACTTACGAATTCAAAACGCCTGAAAATCAAAAGCGCGGTTTATCTTTGGCTCATGAACTACGTTGCCCACAGTGTCAAAATCAAAACTTGATCGACTCAAACTCACCGGTTGCGCGCGATCTGCGTCTTGAAGTCTTCAAGATGGTAGACGAAGGTAAAGGCGATGATGAGATTATCGAGTTTATGACCAGCCGTTACGGTGAGTTCGTACTCTATAACCCTAAGATGGAAACCAAAACCTACATTCTTTGGTTAGGTCCTATCGGTTTGTTACTTATGGGTCTCGTGATTGGTTTTATCTTCATTCGTAAACAACGTATCAGCGGTAATGTACCGAACGAAATTAGCGAAGAAGATCAGCGAGAGTTAGATACCTTGCTAAAGCGTAATACTAAATGAAGCATAAAGTCATAAAGGCATTATTGTTGTCATCCCTCTTTTCGTTACTTGCTGGTGGGGTCGCGCATGCGTACCCCGGCATGCAGCAGGCGACTAAACCGATGGAATCAACCGTTGATTTGATCAATGTCTTGCCAAAGACTTTCCCGATTGAGCCCGTCGCCTTTAATGACGTCGATGGTAAAGCCATCGACTTCAGTCAATTTAAAGGCAAGATCATCATGGTGAACATGTGGGCGACCTGGTGTCCACCCTGTGTAAGGGAACTGCCAGCAATCGAAAGACTCGCGACCAAGTTCAAAGCCGAAGACTTTGTACTATTGCCTATCTCTATTGATGCAGAAGGTAAGCAACAGGTTCAACCGTTCTTAAACTCGTTAGGTATGCCAAATTTCAACTCTTACTACGATCAGTCACAAAGTCTTGGGGATGTTTTCCCGCTCGATACGATTCCAGCGACATTTATTCTTGATCAACAGGGCCAATTGATAGCTTTTGTTCGATCTTATGTCGATTGGGACGATGCCAAAGCTGTCACGCTAATCCAAGGATTTATCGATAAAGGCAGTAAAAAGCCCAATTAATCGGCACTCTGCACGTAAAAGAATCACCATTGTTTAAAAGATCGCCATGCGATCTTTTTTCATTAAAAAAGCCCTTGCACAAAATCTCCTGCTCCCTATAATGCGCATCCACTGACACGGCAGACAGCGAAAGCAAGCTGGCGAGTTAGGTTGAATTGAATGGCTTTTAACCACTTAATTCAATCGCAGCAAGAAGTTGTAAAAAACTCCTTGACGCGAAACGGGAAATGCGTAGAATACGCAGCCCTAGCCAACTGGAAGCGTTCGGCGCTCAGTGTGGTACTCAAGTCCTCTTACGGATATTGAGTTGCTCTTTAACAAGATAAAACAAGAAATCTGTGTGGGCACTCACAGGTGTTGAGTTAATCGAAATTACTTTACTTTCGAGTGAGTAATCAAAGAATTAAATCAATGATGAAGAGTGTTCATAGCAATATGTACATAATTTTGGTTTCGCTTTTTTAAAAGCGGAAACAAATGACAGAATTCATTGAGCCGCTGAAGTCGCAAGACGGAA
>NZ_JAUOET010000043.1:0-29706 GCF_031932075.1 Shewanella sp. SP1S2-4 | reverse complement strand
AACGCCGATGGCAGTTATCAATTCGATCCGAGCCATGCGGGCTACCAGCATCTGGCCGCCGGTCAGACGCAAGACGTGGTGATTGCGATCACGGTGACCGACAGCGCGGGCGCGACCAGCACGCAAAATCTCACCATCACAGTCACCGGCGCCGCAGACGGCGCGGTGATCGGCGGTGTGGATCTGGGAACGGTCACTGAGGATGCCGCCGTCACCACCGGCCATCTGCAGGCCAGCGGCCAGCTCACGATCAGCGACGCCGATACCGGCGAAGCGCACTTCACGGCGCAAACGGATGTGGCTGGCAGCGGTAGCTACGGGCACTTCAGCGTCGACACAGCAGGGGCCTGGACCTACAGCGCGGACAACACCCAAACGGCCATCCAGCAGCTGAAGGCCGGCGAATCGCTGACCGACACGCTGACGGTGCAGAGCGCCGACGGCACCACTCACACGATCACCGTCACGCTGCAGGGCACGAACGACGCCCCGGTGCTAGCGGCACAGACCCAGGCCGTGACCGAAGACGGCAGCCAGCTCACTGGCCACATGCTTGCAACCGATGTGGACGCCGGCGACACGCAAACCTTCAGCATCGCCAATGCCGTTGACGGTTTTACCTTGAACGCCGACGGCAACTACAGCTTCGACCCCAGCCATACCAGCTACCAGCACCTGGCGGCAGGCCAGACGCAGGATGTGCTCATCCCGATCACGGTCACCGATCACGCCGGCGCCACCAGCACGCAAAACCTCACCATCACCGTCACCGGCAGTAATGACGGCGCCGTGATCACCGGCACCGACAGCGGCAGTCTGACGGAAGATGTCGCTGTCAATACCGTCGGAAAAATCACCGCGTCCGGGCTCCTGTCGATCAGCGATGTCGATACCGGCGAAGCCGTGTTTACCGCGCAATTCGGTGCGAGCGCGCAGGGTTATGGCGGTTTTGTGCTCGGTGCGAGTGGCCACTGGACCTATGCGGCCGACAACGACAATCCGGCGATTCAAGCCCTCAAGGCCGGGGAACAGCTAACCGACAGCTTCACGGTACACAGCCCTGACGGCACCACGCACACCATCAATGTCACCATCAACGGCAGCAATGATGTTCCGGTGATCGGCGCCACCCGTGCCTCGGCGCGCTTCGTCAGCGAAGATTCGGCGACGTCCACCATCACGGGTCTTTTGCACAGCCACGACCTGGATGCCGGCGATACCTTGAGCTGGTCGGTGAGTGGCCAGGGCACTTACGGGCATCTGGATTTCGATGCTGCATCGGGCAGTTGGACTTACCAGCTCGACAATGCGGACGCCGACACGAACGCACTGTCGGCCGGTCAGCGTGGCGAGGATGTGTTCCAGATCACCGCCACTGACAGCAGCGGCACCACGGCCAGTACCGTGGTGCGCGTCATGGTGATGGGGGCGAACGATGGCGCCGTCATTGCCGGCGTCGATGCGGCAACATTGAACGAAGATGCGATCGACAGCACGGGCAAGCTGGCGGCCTGTGGCCAGCTCACGGTCACCGACCCGGATGCCGGGCAAGATCACTTCACGGCACAGACCGATGCGGCCGGCAGTAGCGGCCTCGGCCACTTTAGCGTGGATGCGACCGGCGCCTGGACCTACACCGCCGACAATACGCAAAACGCAATCCAGCAACTCAAGACAGGCGACAGCCTGACGGACAGCCTGACGGTGCAAAGTGCCGACGGCACGACCCACACGATCACGGTCACCCTCCAGGGCACGAACGACGTTCCGGTACTGCAAGCACAGACGCAGGCCGTGACCGAAGACGGCACGCAGCTCACAGGCCATATGGTCGCCACTGACGTAGACGCGGGCGATACCAAAGCTTTCAGCGTCGCGCAGGCAGTCGACGGCTTCACGCTGAACGCTGACGGCAGCTACAGCTTCGACCCCAGCCATGCCAGCTACCAACATCTGACTGCGGGGCAGACGCAAGCTGTCGTCATCCCGATCACGGTGACCGACAGCGCGGGCGCGACGAGCACCCAGAATCTCACGATTACCGTCACGGGCGCCAACGACGGCGCCGTGATCGGCGGCGTGGATGTGGGAACGGTCACTGAGGACGCGGCCGTCACCACCGGCCACCTGCAGGCGAGCGGCCAGCTCACGATCAGCGATATCGATACCGGCGAAACGCATTTCACTGCCCAAACGGATGTAGCCGGCAGCGCCGGCTACGGGCATTTCAGCGTCGATGCGTCTGGCGCCTGGACCTACAGCGCCGACAACGCGCAGACGGCCATCCAGCAACTCAAGGCGGGCGAAAGCCTGACCGACACGCTGACCGTGGCCAGTGCCGACGGCACGACCCACACGATCACGGTCACGCTGCAGGGCACGAACGATGCGCCGGTGTTGGCGGCACAGAGCCAGACCGTCACGGAAGACGGCACGCAGCTCACAGGCCATATGGTCGCCACCGATGTCGATAGCGGCGACACGCAGGCCTTCAGCCTCGCCAACGCAGTCGACGGCTTCACGCTGAATGCCGACGGCAGCTACAGCTTCGACCCCAGCCACGCCAGCTACCAGCACATCGCTGCAGGCCAAACGCAGGATGTGATCATCCCGATCACGGTGACCGACAGCGCTGGCGCGACCAGCACCCAGAATCTCACGATCACCCTCACCGGCAGCAACGATGGCCCGCTGGTCACCCACGGTACGGTCGCGACAGCCGCCGACCTGGGCGCGATCAATGAAGACGCACCGCGCGTGTTCACCGAGGCCGAGCTGTTGCAGGCGGTGGGCGCCAGCGATGTGGATGACGGCAGCAGCCTGCATATCGTTGACGGATCGCTGACCAGCGCGCATGGCACGTTCAGCGGCGATGCCGCGCACGGCTTCACCTTCACGCCGGCGGCCAACTTCAGCGGCCAGGATGTGGAGCTGCAGTTCAGCGTGAGCGATGGCACGGTCAGCCGCGAAGCGCATGGGCAGCTGGATATCACGCCGGTGGCGGACAAGCCCGTGGGTCCGCTGGTGTCGACCACTTTCGATGATGTGCAACTGTCGGGGCAATTCGCCGACCCCGCGTTGCTGGGCTGGAAGACCGATTCCACGTTCGGCGTGGAGCAAACCACGGAAGACGTGTTTGGCGGGACGGGCAAAAACCAGGTGCTGGAATTGGTGTCCAAGGGCGCCAGCATCAACTCGCCGAACATCTACCGCGAGCTAGACACGCAGACCGGGCAATTGCTCCACGTCAGCTTCGATGCCTCGCGCCGCGAGAACTGGGATGTCGCCCGCATCGAGGTGCTGTGGGAAGGCAAGGTCATCGACGCGTTCACGCCGGGCACCGCCGGTTACGAGATGCATCATCACGAGTACGACCTGCAGGCCACTGGCCCGCAGTCGCGCATCGAGTTCCGCGTGGTGGGCGATGATGCAGACAAGCGGGCCATCATCGACAACATCCAAATCGGCCTGCCCACCCAGGTGGGCGAGGTCAACCAGGCCCTGCACCTGGATATGGGCCAGGCATTTCAGCTGGCCGACACCGACGGCAGCGAGACCCTGAGCTACCTGATCAAGGGCTTGCCGCCAGGCTTCACGCTCACGGACGGCACGCACAGCGTGACCATCGCCAGTGTCGGCCAGGTGGTCGACACTAAGGGGTGGAGCCAGGATGCGTTGGCTTTGCGTGCGCCTCAGGACTACCAGGGGCAGCTCGAGATCCAGGTCAGCGCCCGTGCCGAGGAGACCGCCAACCACCAGACGGCGACGTCTGACCAGCAGTCGCTGCGCTTGAGCTTCGATCGGCTGACGGCCGTTGAAGATACGCCCCAGACCTTCTCTGCATCCCGCTTGCTGCAACTGGCCGGTATCCGTGCGGGTTTGGGAGAGGTCCTGACGCTGGATGACGTGCAGGTGAACCCGGCCTTCGGCCATTTCAGCCACAACGCCGATGGCAGCTGGACGTTCACGCCGGAGGCCAACGTCTCGGCCCATCAGGTGCCGCTGACCCTCACCGTACACGGTGGTGCGCAGCCGATCAGCAGCACCCTGCATCTGGACATCACGCCGGTGGCCGACACGCCGCTGCTCGACCTGCCGGCCGATGGCCAGCTGACGGCCATCCATACCGACTTTGACAGCACCCTGTTGCACGGCCAGTTCGCCGATCCCACACCCCTGGGCTGGCACACGGATGGGCCCCAGGGCTCGGAAGTGGCGCGGCAGGACGTGTTCGGCGGCAGCGGCGGTGACCATGCGCTGGAACTGATCTCCGAGGGCGCCGGCGCGGTCAACTCGCCCAATCTCTACCGCGTGCTGGACGTCGCGTCGGGCCAGATGGTGCGTTTCGGCTTTGACGTGTCACCGCGCAATAGTTGGGCGGTACCGCTGGTCGAAGTGCTGTGGGAAGGCAAAGTCATCGACAGCTTCACGCCCTCGGGCACGGGCTTCGGCTTGCAGCACCATGACTACGATTTACTCGCCACTGCTGGCCAGCCCCGTCTGGAGATTCGCGTGGTGGGCGCGCAGAGCGATATGCGCGCTATCTTCGATAACCTGGACGTCGGCGTCTCTCCGGTGGCGGCGCGCTTCAGCCCGGTCAATGGCGATGCGTATCTGGATCTCGGCGCACAGTTTCACCTGGCCGATACTGACGGCAGCGAGACCCTCAGTTACGTGGTCAAGGGCCTGCCGCAGGGCTTCACCCTGACCGACGGCACCCACAGCATCACCGTCACCACGGCCGGTCAGGCCATTGAGACCAAGGGATGGGATCAGGCGGCGCTGGTGGTGAAGGCACCACAGGATTTCCAGGGCCAGGTGAATCTGCAAGTCAGCGGGGTAGCCGAAGAGAGCGGCACGCAGCAGACCGCCAGTTCACCCGAGCTGTCCATGCGGTTGAGCTTCGAGCAACTGCGGGTGTACGAGGACACGCCCCAGGTGTTCACTGAATCCAAGCTGCTGCAGCTGGCCGGTGTTCATGCGCCTGCCGGACAGGCCATGACGCTGGCCGATGTGCAGGTAGACCAGGCCTTCGGCCAGTTCAGCCACAACGCGAATGGCAGCTGGACCTTCACCCCGGCCTCCAACGTCAATGCCGACGATGTACCGTTCACGCTGACCATCGCCGGCGGCAGCCAGCCGCTCAGCCGCCCGCTGCAGCTCAGCATCGCGCCGGTCAATGACGCGCCGGTGCTGGCGGCACAAAGCCAGACGGGGACCGAAGACGGCAGCCCTATCACCGGTCATATGGTCGCCACCGATGTGGATGTCGGTGACACGCAGAGCTTCAGCCTGGCCCACCCCGTTGACGGATTCACACTCAATGCCGACGGCAGCTACAGCTTCGACCCCTCGCATGCCAGCTACCAGCATCTGGCGGCAGGGCAGACTCAGGATGTGGTCATCCCGATCACGGTGACAGATCACGCCGGGGCGACCGGTACACAGAACCTCACCTTCACCCTCACCGGCACCGACGACGGCCTGCAGGTGGTGGCCAACAGCGCAGCGAAGGCGGGCGATCTTGGCGCCGTGGACGAGGACGCGCCGCGCCTTTTCACCGAGGCCGAGCTGCTGCGTGCGGTCGGTGCCAGCGACGTTGACGATGGCAACGACCTGCACATCGTGGCGGGTTCGCTGAGTTCCACCCACGGCACTTTTACGGGTGATGCCGCCCACGGCTTCACCTTCACGCCCTCCGCCAACTTCAGCGGCCAGCAGGTCGATGTGCAGTTCAGCGTCAGCGACGGTGGCGTCAACCAGGCGACCTTTGCCCGGCTGGACATCCGTCCGGTGGCCGATGTCCCGGTCTTCGAATACACCGGAGAGACCCATTCGCTCGCCCACCAGACCGACTTCGACAGCACCCTGTTGCACGGCCAGTTCGCTGACCCCACACCCCTGGGCTGGCACACCGATGCGCCCCAGGGCTCGGAAGTGGCGCGGCAGGATGTGTTCGGTGGCAGCGGTGGTGACCGCGCGCTGGAAATGATTTCCTCCGGGGCTGGCAAGGACAGCTCGGCCAACTTCTACCGCGTGCTCGACACGGTGCCCGGCCAGGAGCTGAAATTCAGTTTCGATGTCTCGCCGCGCAGCGGCTGGGCCGTGCCCCTGGTGGAAGTCTTGTGGGAAGGCAAGGTCATCGACAGCTTCACGCCATCGGGTTCGGATTTCAGCCTGCAGCGTCACGACTATCAGCTGACAGCCACCGGCGAGCATTCCAGGCTGGAGCTGCGTGTGGTTGGCGATCAGAGCGACATGCGCGCCATCTTCGACAAGCTGGAGATCAGCGACACGCCCCATCTGGACCGCGAGGCCCTGGTCAACAGCGAGCTTCAGCTCCACTTGCCCACCAATCTGCATCTGGCCGACACAGACGGCAGCGAAACGCTGAGCTATCTCATCAAGGGCTTGCCGGTGGGCTTCACCCTGACGGATGGCAGCCACAGCATCACGGTCACGGCCGCCGATCAGGTGATCGATACCAAGGGCTGGAACCAGGACGCGCTGGCTGTACAAGCGCCCAAGGACTTTGCCGGCACGCTGGAGCTCAGCGTCACCGGTCGCAGCGAAGAGGCCGGTAACCAGCAGACCGCCAGTTCCGCGGCACTGCCGGTGCGCCTGAGCTTCCAGCCGCTCGCCACGGCCGAAGACACCCCCCTGACCCTCAGCGAGAGCAAGCTGCTGGCGCTGGCCGGCGTGGTGCCGGGAGCGGGCGAGCACCTGAGCCTCAGTGATGTGCAAGTGGATGCGGCCTTCGGCCAGTTCAGCCACAACGCCGACGGCAGCTGGACCTTCACCCCGGCGGCCAACGTCAATGCCGACCAGGTGCCGTTCACGCTGACGGTGAGCGGCGGCGCGCAGCCCATCAGCAGTTCGCTGCAACTGAGCATCACGCCGGTGAATGACGCGCCGGTCATGGCGGCACAGACCCAGGCCGTGACCGAGGACGCGGCCGTGTTCAACGGCCATGTGCTGGCCTCCGACCCGGATGTCGGCAACACCCTGGCCTTCAGCACCACGGCCACGGCGGACGGCTTCACGCTCAACGCCGACGGCAGCTACAGCTTTGATCCGGGCAATGCGGCTTACCAGCATCTGGCCGCTGGCCAGACGCAGGATGTGATCATCCCGATCACTGTGACCGACAGCGCTGGCGCGATCAGCACCCAGAATCTCACGATCACCCTCACCGGCAGCAACGACGGCCCACTGGTGACCCACGGTACTGCGGCCACGGCAGCGGATTTGGGCGCCATCAATGAAGACGCGCCGCACGTGTTCACCGAAGCCGAGCTGCTGCAGGCGGTCGGTGCCAGCGATGTGGATGACGGCGCCCAGCTGCATATCGTGGCGGGTTCGCTGACATCAGCGCATGGCACCTTCACCGGCGATGCCGCGCACGGCTTCACCTTCACCCCGGCCGCCAACTACAGCGGCCAGGATGTGGACCTGCAGTTCAGTGTCAGCGATGGCACGGTCAGCCGCGAAGCGCATGGCCAGCTGGACATCACGCCGGTGGCCGACACACTCCGCGTGAGTCAATTGCCGGAGTCAGGGCAGGCCAAGACCCTTGTTTCTTCGGTCGACTTCCAAGCGCACAGCAGCTTTGAGAGGATGCCGGCGACGGTGCAGGGCTGGAATAACGAAGGGGGAGATCTGCACCTGGAGCGGGCCAACGGTGGGGCCAACTCGCGGCTCGTGATGAGGGGCACGGACGATGCAACGGTCGGCACCCATTTCGCCACCAAGCCAGGTCAAATTTATGAGCTGACCCTGAGTGCCTATTCCAGCGGCAACATCAAGCTTGATGTGGTCTGGAACGGGCAAGTCGTTTCCAGCTACACCCCGGAAGGGGGGTGGGGTGCGGAGCACAGCTTCAGGTTCTTGGCCGATAGTGACCAGGGCTATCTGCAACTGCGCACGCATGATGGCGCAGGCCAATTTGCGAATGTGACAGTGGATTACACGCAGCTTCGCATGCGGGAGCCGCTGCCCGTGCTGTCCACTCAACCCGTTTCTCTGGGCGGCCTGGACACGTTCACGCAGTTCCACCTGATGGATACGGACGGCAGCGAAACGCTCAGTTACGTCATCAAGGGTCTACCGGTCGGCTTCACGCTGAGCGATGGCAGCCACAGTGTCACCGTCACCACGGCGGATCAGGTGATCGACACGCAAGGCTGGGCGCCGGATCAGCTGCATCTGATGGCACCCACCGGATTCGAAGGCGTTGTGGGCTTCCAGGTCGCGGCGCGGTCTGAAGAGGGCGCGAACCACCAGCAAGGTGCCCTCACTGCCTTTGTGCCGCAGGCGCTGAGCTTCGATTCCCCGGTGGTGATCGAGGACACCCCACGCCACTTCAGCGAGGCGCAACTGCTGTCCTTCGCCGGCCTGCATGCCGCAGCCGGGGTCTCCTACGGCGTCAGCGATGTGCAGGTGGATGCGGCCTTCGGCCACATCACCCATAACGGCGATGGCAGCTGGACCTTCACCCCGGCGGCCAATGTGTCGGCCGATCAGGTGCCCATCACCCTCACCGTTACCGGTGGCGCCCAGCCGATCACGGCCTCGCTGGCGCTGAGTATCACGCCGGTGGCCGACACACCGCTCGGTGCCGGTGGCCAGACCGAGCTCACGGACTTCAACCACCAGGCGGTGGGCTCCGCCGGTTGGGCCATGGTCGACCCATCCGGCATGGGCTGGCACACCGACCATGCCCAGGGTGTCGAGCTGGGTCAGGACAAACTCTATGGCGGCAGCAGCACCAGCAACCAGATCGTCAGCCTGAGTGCCAGCAGTGACGCCAATCTCTACCGTGACCTGTCCATCTCGGCCGGCGAGGTCGTTCATTTCGGGTTTGACCTCTCGGCGCGCGCTGGCGTTGCCATCGCGCCGCTGCAGGTGCTGTGGGAAGGCAAGGTCATCGACACCATCACGCCCGCCAGCGGCTACACGATGGCGCACCATGAATATGACCTGGTGGCCACCGGCGCCAATTCGCGCCTGGAACTGCGCGCCACTGGCTCCGGTGATGCCCGCGCGTTGATCGACAACCTGCAGCTCACCACAACGCCGCCCCAGGTGGCGCTTGTGAACCATGCGCTGCATCTGGATCTGGGCCAGAGCTTCCAACTGGCCGACACCGACGGCAGCGAGACGCTGAGCTACCTGATCAAGGACTTGCCGGTCGGCTTCACCCTCAGCGACGGCAGCCACAGCGTCACCGCGACCACGGCGGGGCAGCAGATCGACCTCAAGGGCTGGCAGCTAGATGCCCTCGTGCTGCAATCGCCAGCCGATTTCGAAGGCCAGCTGGCTCTGAAAGTCAGTGCCAGCGCCGAAGAAGGCGCCACCCACCAGACCGCCACCTCGGCCGAGCTCTTGCTGCCGCTGAGCTTCGAGCACTTGTCCACGGCGGAAGACACGCCGCGCAGCTTCAGCGAACGCGAGCTGCTGCAGTTGGCCGGCGCGGTACCGGCCCCGGGTCAGCACCTGAGCCTCAGCGATGTGCAGGTGGACCCGGCCTTCGGCCAGATCACGCACAACGCCGATGGCAGCTGGACCTTCACGCCTGCTGCCAATGTGTCGGCGGACCAGGTGGCGCTGAACCTCACAGTGGCTGGCGGCGCCCAGCCGCAGCAGGTCGCCTTGCCGCTGCAGATCACTGCCGTGACCGACGCGCCGGTCGCGGGCATGCTGTCCATCCATCCCGACATCAGTAGCCAGAATCCCGGCAGCGCCGGCTGGGCTTACCTCGATCCGACCCAGGTAGGCTGGCATACCGATCACCATGAGGGGGTGTACATCGGCACGGCCACCCGTTACGGCGGCGCCGACAGCCACAGTCTGCTGGAGCTGTCGGGCCTGGCCTCGTCGCCCATGAATTTCTACCGCACCCTGGACACCCAGGCCGGGCAGGCCGTGGTCTTCAGCTTTGACGTGACCGGGCGCCCGGGACGGCCTGCGGCGACCATCGAGGTGTTGTTCGAGGGCAAGGTCATCGACACCCTGACGCCGGGCAACCAAGCCTACGACATGCAGCGGCATGAGTATGTCCTGACGGCAACGGGACCCGACTCGCGCCTGGAGCTGCGGCCCAGCGGCCAGGGCGATGCGCGAGCCCTGTTCGACAACCTGCAGATCAGTCCGCCGCCCCAGGTGGGGCTTGTGAACCATGCACTGCATCTGGATGTGGGTCAGGCCTTCCACCTGGCCGACACCGACGGCAGCGAAACCATCAGCTACCTGATCAATGGTCTGCCGGTGGGCTTCACGCTCAGCGATGGCAGCCACAGTGTCACCGTCACGACGGCCGGGCAGGTGATCGACACGGCAGGCTGGCAGATGGATGCCGTGACCGTAGAGGCGCCCAAGGATTTCGAAGGCCAGATCGACCTGAAAATCAGCGCACGCACCGAAGAAAGCGCCACGCACCAGACCGTCACCTCGGCCGAACTGCCGCTGCCGCTGAGCTTCGAGCGCCTGTCCACGGCAGAAGACACGCCGCTGACTCTCAGCGAGAGCAAGTTGCTCGCGCTGGCCGGTGTAGTCCCGGCAGCGGGCGAGCACCTGAGCCTCAGCGACGTGCAGGTGGACCCGGCGTTCGGCCAGTTCAGCCACAACGCCGACGGCAGCTGGACCTTCACGCCCGCCGCCAATGTCTCCGCCGACCAGGTGGCGCTCACGCTGACGGTCACCGGCGGCAGCCAGCCGATCAGCAGCACGCTGCCGCTCAGCATCACGCCGGTCAATGACGCGCCGGTGCTGGCTGCACAGACGCAGGCCGTGACCGAAGACGGCACCCGACTCACCGGCCACATGGTCGCCACCGACCCCGATGCTGGCGACACGCAAACTTTCAGCCTGGCTAACGCGGTCGATGGCTTCACATTAAATGCCGATGGCAGCTACAGCTTCGACCCCGGCCATGCCAGCTACCAGCATCTGGCTGCGGGCCAGACGCAGGATGTGGTCATTCCTGTCACCGTGACCGACAGCGCGGGTGCCACCAGCACGCAGAACCTGACGATTACCGTCAAGGGCAGCAATGACGGCCCGCTGGTGACCGACGGCACGGCGGCTACGGCTGCCGATCTGGGCGCCATCAATGAAGACGCACCGCGCGTGTTCACCGAAGCCGAGCTGCTGCAGGCGGTGGGCGCCAGCGATGCGGACGACGGCAGCAGCCTGCACATCGTGGCCGGCTCGCTGACCAGCACGCACGGTAGCTTCACCGGCGATGCCACGCACGGTTACACCTTTACCCCGGCCGCCAACTTCAGCGGCCAGGATGTGGACCTGAAGTTCAGCGTCAGCGACGGGACGGTGAGCCGCGATGCCTTTGCCACGCTGGACATCACGCCGGTAGCGGATGCGCCGGTCCGGGGCGGGCTCTCGATCACCACCGATTTCAACAGTGTCGATGTGGGGGCGGGCGGCTGGAAGCTGTCCGACCCAACCCCGCTGGGTTGGCACAGCTCTGAAGCCAGCGGTGTGGAAATCGGCCAGGAGCGGCTCTACGGCGGCAGTGGCAACAACCAGATCCTCAGCCTGACCGCGAGCTGGAGCAGCAACATCTTCCGCGACCTGGCCACCAATGCCGGTCAAACAGTGCATGTCGGCTTTGATCTCTCGGCCCGCCCGGGTTTTGCGATGACGCCCGTCGAGGTCTTGTGGGAAGGCAAGGTGATCGACACCATCAGCCCGACCGCCGGCACCTTCGCCATGCAGCACCATGCCTACGACCTGGTGGCCACCGGCGGCAGCTCGCGCCTGGAGTTCCGCACCACGGGGCAGGGCGAGGCGCGCGCGCTGTTCGACAACATCCAGATCGGCACTTCCGACCACCTGACGCTGGGTGATCACGACATCCTGCTCAAGCCCTACCTCGGCTACCAGCTGGCGGACACCGATGGCAGCGAGACGCTGAGCTACGCGATCCATGGCCTGCCGGTCGGCTTCACGCTGACCGATGGCACGCACAGCGCCACGGTCGCTACAGCCGGGCAGGTGATCGAGACCACAGGCTGGAACCAGGATGCGCTGGCCCTGCAGGCACCGCATGGCTTCCGGGGTGATACCAGCATCCAGGTGAGCGCCCGTGCCGAAGAGGGCAGCAATCACCAGACCGCCAGCGCGGCGGACCTCACCCTGCATCTCAGCGGGCTGCCCGTCAGCCATGTGGCGGTGATCGGCGGCGATACCGCCGTCACGGTGACGGAGGATCAGCAGGTCAATTCGCAGGGCAATCTGGAGCACTTTGGCCAGCTCACCATCAACAACCCCGATGCGGGTGAGGCCCAGTTTGTTCCGCAAAACGCGGTGGGCGCCACCTACGGCCACTACACCATTGATCAGAATGGCTACTGGCTGTACGAAGCCGACAACAAGCTAGCGGCGATCCAGCAGCTCAAGACCGGCGAGCACCTGACCGACACCTTCACCGTGCACAGCGCCGATGGCACGGCGCAGACCATCACCGTGACCATCCAGGGCCAGGACGATGCCCCGGCTTTTGTGCCCCATGGCGGCCCGACGCAATCGGACGATGCCTACAGCCAGATCGGCCATGCGTTTGAATGGATGAGCCATCCGAATTTCAAGTACCTCGCCAGCATGATGCTCCAAGGTGCCGACACGTACCCGTTCGAGCGGGCCCTGGTCATCATCAAGAACGCGGGCATTTCCTTCATTTCGCCCGATGGCAGTGTCGCGAAGGCCTTTGGTCCCCATGGCGGCACCCTGACCGAAGTCCCGATCAGCGAAATGATCGCCTGGCACGCCAAGGGCGCCGGGTATCAGGTGGTGTTCACCGACGCAAAAGCCAGTGAAGTGGGTGTCTACGCCTATAACAATGGCAACCCCGGAATGCTCTCGGGCCGCTATCCGTATACGGATTTTGTGCTTCACCCGGAAGAAAGCGCGGTTCACCTGACGCCGGTCATGCATGACGTGGCGGCCGCCAGCGGTGGCGCTGCCGTGCAGGGTTCCGGCTTCATGCCGCCGGCCATTGCGCCGCTTGAGTTCGACAGCGCCCATGTGCTGGAGGACAACGGCCAGCAGATTTCCGGTTTCATCGAGGTGCAGGACGCCGACGCCGGCCAATCGGTGATGAAGCCGCAGACCGACACCGCCACCCACTACGGCCGCTTCAGCATCGACGTCAACGGCGACTGGATTTACCAACTCGACAACAGCCGTCCCGAAGTGCAGCAGCTGGGCGATGGCCAGACCCTGGTTGACACCATCACCGTGCATAGCGAAGACGGCAAGGCGCATGAGGTGTCAATTACTATCCACGACCAGAATGATGGTGCAGTGATCGCAGGAGCCGACAGTGGCAGTGTGGTCGAGGACAATCACGTTATAGCAGCTGGCGCGATCGTGGCTAAAGGCGAGCTTACCGTGACGGATGCCATAACAGGTAATAACGACCAGCCTCTCCCTTCGAATACCGCCAAGGGAGATATAGGGAACCTCAGCGAGCTGTCGTTATCTTCTAGTCATGGCACTCCTCTCACGACAACGGATGCACACTTTGCAGCCCAAGCTTCACCGGTTGATCACTACCTGCAAATGTTAGGACTTAGCCCAACGACAGTGAGCCTATCTCCTTCTGTGCCAGTGGAATTATTGCCTACGCTATCCTCAAGCAATCACTTCAATGATATTGATGCACCGATGCACGCTATCCCTGAGGTGAACCATTTTGAAAACCCATTATTAGATAATGAAAAGGAGCAACATAAAGATCGTCATTTCGACCTATTTGATGTAACAGAACTTCACACGAATCCGAATGACGATGACCTATTACATTCAGCACTCAACGACATGCACAACCAAATGTAATCAGGAGGAAGTGACTACGTTTCACTCAATCCTTTAGCTGACCATAACTTATCCGCAATAGACCATAGGGAGTTACCTATGGTCTATTGGGCTAAAAGCCTATAACTGACATTTAGGCCAAGGCAACATGCGGTGGGTAGCCAAAATGTCTACCCGCTTAAAAATAATACAGAAAATTGCTCCCTACAGCCCCCTTAAACCCTTAAAAATCTGGCATTTATTTTGCCTAGTGAGTATATGTTCAATTGCGGCAACCTTTATGATCCCGGGCAAAACCCCAACAAATCTCATCACTCAACCTATCAATCGTTTACTCGGTGAAACCAGTGGTGCCTTTGCCGACTTAGGCACTTTTTTGCCTTTGGTGTTGGGGCTGATTGCCCTTAATCAATTTTCACCCCAAGGAATTTTCCTAGGCTTTGGGCTATTCGCTATCTTAAGCGCGCTGTTTTACCGCCGCCCGATTCCCGTGCAACCGATGAAGGTCATCGCTGCACTAGTCATAGCCCAAGGCTTAACCCCTGGTATGTTGCAGGCAAGCGCCATGTTGATGGGTATTATCCTGTTAATTCTGGCTTTTAGCGGCGCCATTACTTGGTTAGCCAAACAGTTATCCCAAGCTGTGAGTGTCGGCATTCAATTAGCGATTGGTCTGCAACTCATGTGGATGGGCGCTAAGATGATGAGTGAGTTTTGGCTGCTTGGGGTGGGCGCTTTTATCCTGTTATTTATCAGTAAATTTTTGCCGCTGCGCTACCTTGCCATGCCCTTAGTCATAGCGGCGGGGATGATTTGGCAAGCCAGTACACAAACTAGTTTAGCCACTAACTTTGATATTCAAGCAATGACAGCGCCATTTCAATTAGCGTGGCCGACATCTATTGAGTGGACTTCCGCCGCCCTTTTATTGGTTTTGCCACAACTGGCTCTCACCTTAACCAATGCAGTGATCGCCACGTCTGCAATGGCACAGGAGAAATTCCCTGAAGATGCCGCCAAACTCACGCCCAAAAACTTCGCCATTAGCTCAGGCCTTGCCAACTTATTGCTCGCGCCCTTTGGTGCCTCGGCCATGTGCCACGGTGCAGGGGGACTTGCGGTGCAATACCATTTTGGCGCCCGCACTTATCTGGCGCCGTTAATTTTTGGCAGCACCTGTTTAATGATCGCCCTGTGCTGGGGTAGCAATATCGCTTGGCTATTAAGCCTTATTCCTATGGCTATCCTCGGCAGTTTACTGACCACTGCTGGGCTGCAACTGGCGTGGTCGAAACGCTTAATCGATGGCAAGCCCTTCTGTATCTTTGTGATTTTATCCACAGCCGTCACTTGCCTTGCCATCAATGCCGCAGCGGGACTTGCCGTGGGGATAATTCTGGAGCAAGGTCGCCGCACTTGGGCCATGTTAGCCATGCGTTAATCGCTTCCGACCCGCAGTAATAAGGTTCCCAAAATCAAACAGCGCGTTATACAACGCGCTTTTTGTTAATCATTCAAACCTCTTCCAACTGCCATCAACGAGAGCGAGAGCGAGAGTGATAGCAGGCTAAAAGGTTCTTGCAGGATTGGTCGGCGTGTCCTTTTGCGCCAGCGCCCATTTAGCAATGGCATCTTTACGCATAAAGCCTACGTTAGTGTGACCTTTAGCGTACTGAATAAACTTATCTAAAGCGGTCACCAATCCAGGAGCGCCACCAATACGGTCGTGCACACTGATCGACATCATACGTCGCTGCGTCGAACCTTCTTGATAAAGCATATCGAACTCATCCTTTAGTTCCTGCAAAAAGGCCGCGGCCGTCATGGCCGTGTTGCCACCAAAACGTCCGATATCATTGTTACGTAAAGTGTAAGGCACAACCGCAAAAGGCTTATTTCCTACTGGGATAATTGAAGGTTCGTCCCGCGATAGGTCATCGATGTGATAAATAAAACCTAAGTCCTGCAAAATATTGAGGGTTTGAGTGCTGTGGCGCATCCAAAAGGCATTAAAACCTAAGGGGCGCTGACCTGTGATCCTTTGCAGCGTCTCAATACTCGCCACATAGGAGGCGCGTTCCTCTGCTGGCGACATGCTGTATTGTGGCGTCCACGTTTGTCCGTGGCCCGAAATCTCATGCCCCTCATCTGCAACTTGTTTGGCAAGTTGAGGATGTAGCTCAGCAGCGCGCCCAACCATGTGAGAAGTCACCTTGATATTGTGCTTACGCCACAAACGCAGCAGCCTTGGAATGCCTTCATTCATACCGTAGTCGTACCAAGTCGGGGTGATGGTATCTGGATAGCCCTTTTCCATCGGCGGAAACGGCCCTTCGGCATTTTTATCTTGAGCACCTGCTTCAAACTGCATTGAGATTGAAATCACTAACTGCTCACCACTTGGCCAAAATATTTTGTTCATACCACTGCCGCCTGAATTTTTGGAGTCATTTTCTAAGGTATCTAATGAGGGTAAACCAATAGCCAGCGCCGTTTGGCTTAGGCCGAACCCCGCAGCGATGGCGCCACCAGCCATTAAAAATCGTCGACGTTGATTCATGATTGAGTCCCTGCGGCTAATTGAGAAAATAGCGTTTGATAATCTTCGAGGTGCCAGTTATCTGTGATGAAACCATCCCGTACTCGATACATGTCAACAGCACGAAAATCGATTTTCTGCCCTTGGCCTTTTTGCTCACCAAAGATACCAGTGAAGCGGCCATTAAAACGCAGCCGCACCACAGCGCGATCGCCAACGATTAGCAAATGCTCAACTGAAACTGAGAGGTCAGGGACCGCTGCCCTAAATGCCTTTGAGGCTTCGAGTGAACCCGTGATTCCCTGCGCGCGGCCAGCGGGCAGAGTACGGTCGATAAACCCTGTCGCTAATGCACTGTGGGCAAAACGTGCATCCCCCGTGTGCCAAAAACTGGCATACAACAAGGCGGCGCGGGCGATAGTTTGTGCCTGCGGTGATTCATCAGAAATCGTTTCCATTGCCGCCACTTTTGGCACTAACGACGCTGATACTTTAGTTATTTCAGGGGTCGCGCCGACTTGGTCGGCCATCGCATCTAAGCTCAGACTAGCTAAGCTAAAACCCACCATTGCGATACCTATAAAACCTGAAAACCATAGACTTAAGCTGAGCCATGCAGGATATCGCTGCACAAATAAACGGTTAACCCTATCCATTATGCCACCTCATCCTCATCCGAACGGATAACGGCTCTCAATGCTTCGTTGTATGTAGGATAATCGGTATAACCCGCCGCACTACCCCCAAACAAGGGCCCTTTGTCGAATGCAGATAAAGGCAATTGATGCATTAAACGGTAAGGCAAATCAGGATTGGCAATAAAAGGACGACCGAAGGCGACTAAGTCCGCATAACCGCTATCAATCACCTCATTGGCACGCGCCACATCATAGCGACCCGCAACAATAATGCTGCCCTTAAAGACTTTACGCAGCTCGACTCTAAAGGACTCTGGCACCTTGGGCGCATCATCCCAATCCGCCTCTGAAAGATGTAAATAGGCCACGCCCAATGCCGATAAATGCTTAGCCGCTAACAGAATAGTGTCTACAATTTCAGGACACGCCATATCTTTAAACGTCACGTAAGGGGCGAGGCGAACCCCGACCTTATTGGCACCAATTTTCGCACTCACGGCTTGGACAATTTCGAGTAAAAAACGAATGCGATTTTCCTGAGAACCGCCGTAGACATCGGTTCTGTGGTTTGAATTGGTGCGTAAAAACTGGTCAATCAGATAACCATTGCCGCCGTGAATTTCGATGCCATCAAAACCCGCCGCAACCGCATTCACTCCCGCCTGTGCAAAATCGGCCACCACACGGTCGATATCCGCTTGCACCATAGCCCTAGGTTCTGAGCAATCCACCATTTGCCCTTCAGGATGCGCTTCATCCACAATCCATACTTTAGTGCCAACGGGCGCAATAGCTGATGGCGCAATCGGGGCATTACCCTGCTGAAAAATCGGGTGCGATACACGGCCAACATGCCAAATTTGATTGAAGATTTTACCACCAGCCTGATGCACTGCCGCTGTGACTTTTTTCCAACCCTCAATTTGCTCCGCGGTATACACGCCCGGCGTAAATGAATAGCCTTGGCTGTCATCGGAGATTTGTGTCGCTTCTGTGATGATTAACCCCGCCGAGGCACGCTGGGCATAATATTGCGCCATCAGGTCATTAGGAATATTGCCTGGCTGCATGGTACGCGCCCGAGTCATAGGGGCCATCACAATGCGATTGTTTAGCGCCAGTGACGCTAATTTGTAAGACATGAATAAACTCATACACACTCCGAACCAGAAATTAAGATGAAACATCAGTGGTGCAATTGTGCATTAGTTAATCTATATTGATAATCAGGCTATTATTAAAATCATTTTCAAAAATAATTTGATATGTATCATTTAAACGATCTGCAATTAGCGCTGCGTATCGCAGCCTTAGAGAGTCTCTCGGCAGCCAGTAAAGAAATAGGCATGACGCCGGCAGCGGCAAGTGCCGCGCTGCAAAGATTAGAGAAAAAGCTAGGATGTCAGCTATTTGCTCGCTCGACGCGGCGCTTACAGCTCACAGAAGAAGGGCGGATTTTTCTCGATTCTGCGAAACCCGCACTGGCGATTCTCGAAACCGCCAGCGCCAATTTAGCCGAACACAGGGGTGAGCTTAAGGGCGAAGTACGCCTCGCCTTGCCTTCGGATATTGGTCGCAGCCAGATCCGTGCTTGGCTCGATGAATTGATGGACAGCGCCCCAGAACTGACAGTGCAGCTGTATTTTGGCGATCATATGACAGACTTAATAGACCAAAATATCCATTTGGCTTTGCGCTATGGCCAGCTTGACGACTCAAATCTGAAAAGGCGTCAGCTCGCCATGACCCCAAGAGTACTGGTCGCCTCACCCGCTTATTTGGCACAACACGGCACACCAAGCACACTAAATGAACTCAGCCAACATGCTGTGCTGATTTTAAATCGCGGCGGTGAGCCGTGGCAGAAATGGAAATTCAGCCATAACGGCGCGCCAGTTGAAATCGAAGTCAGGGGTAAACGTTTCTGTAACGATGGCGCAGTGATCCGCGACTGGGCACTCTCAAGTCGTGGGATTGCCTATAAGAGTTGGCTCGATGTGGCGCAAGATGTGACCGAAGGCAGACTCAACCTAGTGCTAGCCGATAAAATAGCCCCGCCTATCCCACTGCAATTGGTATACCTACAAACCGATTATCCCAGCCATAAGATCCGTCGCACCATAGAGTTTTTAGTAGAAAAGCTCAGCCAGTTTTCCCAAAACTATCCACTGCCCTAAATTGCAAACAGCCAAAGTATCCTAATAGAAAACCACGATATACAAGTGGTCATGTAAAGAAAATAACCACCACCAAAGTTGTATAAAAACCACTACCCTGTCAAAACAAATTCCTATAGCATTATTCGCACCAATTAACATCGTCGTAGTAGCCAAGTCGAACAAGTGATTTATGTCTCGCAAACAACGCTACACATTAATACTCAGACGTTAAGTGAAAGCATTAATTCGAATATGGATAAGAAAGCGAAGAAAATATTATTCTCCACCTACTGGAAAAATGGATGGATAGACTCAAAAGATAGACTCTTATCTGATGGAGATTTTGAGTACGCAAAGTCACAAGGATTGATGTTTGATCCGATTTCGATTTCTCATGATGACTGCATAGATACCATTGCAAAAATAGTAAAAACAATATCCAGAGCACAAATTGCTAAAGGTTTTTTAAGTAGCCTGACAACTCGCCGCTTAGACTTAAGATCTTCTTTATCATCCTATTCAATTGCCAAAAATATCCCAGAGCATAAATATACACCCGTTATATCCGGCACTTCATATTCCGACGGAAAACCAACTTCACACTCCTACACCTGCGGTGTATGCCGAGACAGCAAATACGGGATAAGGGGCAGTCACAACTATAACAACACAGATATAAACGTATTGAATTTCGAGCGTATCAAATGGGGTGGTGTCCGTCATGGCGATATTTTATATACATATTTTGACTTAAACCAATTTATAAATACGGATATCCCTGACCCAACTGATGAAGACTTAAATTGTTTCAAAGAAATATTAAGCACTATCGAAAGTTCGGAACCTACTGATTATCCCAGTGCCCTTGAAAAAAGATTGGCTAAGGTCGTAAAGTCCAGTAAGGCAGAAAGGCAGGTATTAATAGAGATTTTAGCCAGTATTGGAGTGTTACGACCAAGGAGCTACAATCGCCCTTCTAAAGGCAAAAATGACTGGGTGTTCGCTGAGTATTGGCGAGGTGAAGATAAATACTGCCATAAAACTGTCGATGAATATTTTGGTAAATATCTACAGTTATGAATGAAGTGGATCAGAGATCAAGCGATGGCTTTCCCCCCAAAAACTAACCGCAAATAAGGCGCGGGAATGACTAGCTGTATCACAAAAGGTGCGTAATGCGTTTAGAATTAACTCTCAAGAACATGTTGGATAAAATTGAATCTTTAGATTGGAAGTGAGATGTATATATACCTTTTAATAAAGAAATTAATGACTCGATATTATGTCTTGTACTTGACGATGACACAGAAGAAGATCGTGGTAGTGATGATGAACCAATTTACCCAACATCTATTGGTTATAAAAGCTTCTTAAGTGTGTCAGATTTGCAAAGTATTAAGAGTAAATTGCTGCAACAAAATTCTGAAGCTGGGCTAAATGAATTAATTAGTGCAGCAAAATATTATTATGAAAATGATGCTTTTATTAATATTAACCGCTAACCAATAAAGGCTGTCGGATGCTCCGCTAATGCGCACATTAAGGGTTACTCATAAGTGTATAACCCTATCCCTTGGGAAGTACGACTGTCACCACACAGCCCTGTTGCCAAGGCAGTAAAGCTTGCGTGGATTGCTGACAGTTTTCGATTTGAATGCTGCCGTGATGGCGGGTGACCACATCCTTACAGATGGCTAAACCTAGGCCTAATCCCGCATCTTTGGTTGAGGCAAAAGATGCCATCAACTCACTCGCCTGCCCCTGTAGCCCTTCGCCATTATCAATAACTAAAACTTTGATTTCATTCGGATGATAATAGATATCGATCCATAATTGACGCACACGATTATCGCCGCAGGTTTCTAACGCATCTAAGCTATTTTTTACTAAATTGACCCACATTTGACTTAAACCAACGCTATCGCCCATCAGTTCAAAGGGCTCACCCTGCACTCGCACATTCACTTGTACATTCGCTCGGTCTAGCTCGCGCCGCAACAGAGCTAAAGCTTCTTTCACCACTGGCACTATATCTAAAGGTTCGGTCTTTGCCTGACGCCGCTTGAGTAAACCGCGAATACGATGCACAACCGCTCCGGCGCGAATCGACTGCGCATTAATTTTACCGAGTACATCATAGAGTTCCGGATTATCTTGCCCAAGCCTTTCCAGTTGCAGCATGGCACCTTCGCTGTATTGGGTAATGGCGGCTATGGGTTGATTGAGTTCATGGGCAAGTCCTGCACCTATTTCCCCAAGAATCGCCGCACTTTGCAGTCGCTCAAGCTGCAGTGCCTTGTCCTTTAATTGGCGCTCAGTGCTAACTAAAAACTCACTTTTCTGGCGAAACTTATATTCAAGCCACAGGTGATAAATGGTGGAAATAATGAAAATTAACAACAGTGCGCCACCCCATTCTTTATTTTTTGCCATCCATTTGTATACGGTTTGATAAAGTGGTGGTGATGCTCCCTGTAGTTGTAATTCTTTAAATAACTCAATCACTTTTAACTGGCTTACGGGCGCAGTCCAGCCCAAAGTATCGGCGGCAATTGCTGCAATATGATCGGCGGGTAAATCGAATAAGGCGCGGGTAATCGCCATCGTCAGCTTAGGAGAAACCGTATCCGCCGCAGCGAATGACCAGTTTGGGTATAACTGAGTGCTCACCTCGCAATCATATCCTGCAGGCGTAGCAGGATGGATAACCCGATAATCGCCCTGATTAACAAGACCCGTTGCGATCATTTCCTCTAAGGTACAAAAAGGCGCTATTGCGGCGTCGGCACTGCCATCTCTGACTTGATAGATAAGCGGTTCTAACGGGAACCCGAGGAAGCGCAATTGCCCAAAAAATTGTTCGGGTAAAAACCCCATTTTATGCAGTAACCCCATTGCCGCTTGATACCCCCCCAAGGCCTGCGGATCACTGGCGACCACATTGCGCCCGCGCAAATCCTGCAAGGTACGGATAGGGCTGTCGGCGCGGACAATAATGGTCGCACCTATGGTAAAAGTACTGCCTTGATGCTTACGACTCTTCATTGTCGCAAGCCAAGACAACGGGAAATTGTTACTTAGATGCAGATATTGCCCAGGGTTAGTGACGATAAACTGCAAATCATGCTCAAGTAACTGACTACGCATGCCATTAAAATCCACAGGCACGACTTCAAAATGACTATTAGGCACTTGCTCACTGAGGTAATCCATCATAGGTTGCCAACGCTGCTTGGCCTGTAACACGCCATGATTTGCCAGCACTCCGACTCTAAAATGGTTAACTTCTGTCGCTTCGTTGGCATAGGACGGATTAAGCCCAATGATACTCAGCAAGAATCCCATCAATATCGCTTTACACCAAGAGTCAATCGTCATCGCCTCTATTACCCACTCTTATATGCCATTGTCATGGAACGACTTTAGCTCGCAGATAAAAATCAAGCTGTGAAATGTCGCCAAACTCTGATTTATGCCCAGAGGGAATTGGCTAATTTAGTGATGTATCTCCCAAGACCTAGGCTTAAAATTGAGCCCACTCGGCACCCAGCTTAAGCTGATAGCATGCTTACCGCCCAACAAGGAACACCATGTCGATAAAATTGCCACTCTATCTAGTCGATGACGATGAAGCGATTCTGGATTCACTGGGCTTTATGCTCGGACAATTTGGCTATCAAGTGCAAACCTTCAACAGCGGCCGCGACTTCCTTGAGCACTGTGCATTATCACAGGCGGGCTGCGTGATTTTAGATAGTCGAATGCCGGAAATCACCGGCCAAGAAGTGCAGCAAAAATTATTGGAAACCCACAGCCCGCTAGGCGTGATATTTCTCACTGGCCACGGCGATTTACCTATGGCGTTAAGCGCCTTTCGAAAGGGGGCCTGCGATTTTTTTCAAAAACCCGTATCGGGTAAGGCATTAGTACAAGCGATTGAAAAGGCGCAGCGTGAAAGCCAAGCGGCCTTCGAGCAGCAAAGTCTGCAGCATAAGTTTGACCAACTGACCGAGCGCGAACAGCAAGTGTTAGCCCATGTGATCCAAGGCATGACTAACAAGCAAATATCGGAGGCGATGTTTTTATCCCTGCGCACGATTGAAGTACACCGCGCAAAAATCATGAAAAAGCTCGAAGTAAACAATATGGCAGAGCTAGTGCAGCACTTAGGCAATCTGAATTCTGTTTTATAAATAATGAACCAATATGCAGTGCGAAATAAATGGTATTCCAATGAGCGTATAAGTTTTAATCAAAGAACTTCTACCGCACTAGTTGATGAGAGTAAATATTAATTGTACCTAAATTGGCTTAGATCTAATCGGCATTTAACAAAACTGGAATAAGGGAGTTTGATTTGTTACCTTTGTCCTAAATTACTGTAAATTTAACGAAATTACCGATGGACAACCTCATAATAAAACCCGGTTATTTCACTCAATTCCAATGTGTTGGACCAGAATGTGAAGACAGTTGCTGTTACGATTGGCGAATATCATTTGATAAAAAGAGCTATAAAAACACGATTAAACACCCACTGCTCGCTACAACGGCAAAGACTGCATTTATTGAAACAAAGAAAAGTACAAGCGACTGGGCCGACATTAGACTTGATGCGCAAGGTTCATGTCCATTTGTTAACGAACATAAGCTTTGTGATATCCATTCAAAAGCGGGTGAACAGGCCTTAAGTCATACATGTAAAACTTATCCAAGGATCCACAAAGTCATTGGCGGTAATAAATACGAAAGCCTCTATCTATCTTGCCCAGAAGTCGCTCGCTCAGTGTTATTTAATTCTAATGCTTTCCAATTTGATTCCAATATAAGTGGCATAAAACAGCCTTCAACGCCAAGTCCTACGTGGCTAGAAAAAACCCATGAATACAGTCTCGACCTATTATTGAATTTGGGAGGTGGTTGGCAACAAGCACTGCTAGCAATAGGACTATTAATCAAGGTTAGTGACCAAGTCCGTCAAAATACCTTACCAATAGAAGAACTAGATAAGCGCTTACAACAACTAAAATTGTATGCACAGTCAGGTGCATTAGCAGAGCAATATAAGAACTTACCTTATTCCCCACTGCCGCAGACGCATGCCTTTATTACTGTTCATAATGAGTTGTGTAAAACTCATTCTAGAGGTGTACGCGCAAGATTTACGTCGTTAAATCAGGCTGTTGCCGCACTGTGTAATGAAGAAAATAGCTATCAAATTGATGCGTTGAATCAAGCATGGACTGAGCATGCAGTACCCGCATTGGTTAACCATACGGAACTTTTTGAACGATACATTTTATATTCAATTTACCACTACCATTTCCCCTTACTAGACTCACAGCAATTATCTTGGGAAGCATTCCGTTTACTCGTACTCGATTGTTTTATGATCCGCAGCTATTTATCTGCAATAGCCTTTAAAAATAAAGGACTATCTGAAAGTGATATTGTGATGTGTTTTCAGCTTTATCAAGTCGTTAGGCAACATAAAATTGAGTTTGTACAAAGTATGAGCAAAACATTAGAGGAATGTGGAATCGACAGTGTGCCAGCTGCAATTTGCCTTTTAAAAACAAATATCTAAACGTATAAACAGCACCACACAATAGTAAGAAGAGAACATATAACGAAGTAAAGCAATACCACAGGTGTGAATCTTCACTTTGCAATATAGATTTACCCTGTAGGGTGGGCTGAGTGCATAACAAATTCATCCAACCTGCGACAAGCTGTCGCAGTTTGCGCATTTGGCTTTGTGAAATATCGTATCAGCCCGCACAATCAAGCCATAGGTTCCTTCCTTTGTGCCCCGCAGGCGCTCAAGAAATCCACTGCTTTTTGAACCTCTACCCGAGGGTAACTATGCCCTCGGGGATTTTTATTAGTTTGTTTTGATATACAAACCTCGCACCTCGGCTTCAAATACGATAAATTTACTTATCTTCAATACAATCCATTCAGCTACTTGTGTAGACATAGTCGATAACAGTTAACTAAAACCAAAACTCTATCAAGGAAGAAATTTATGTCTAAAGCTCTTATCTCTATCGCCCTTAGCCTCTTCATTGTTGGCTCACTGAGTGGCTGTGTTAAAAGTACACTCGTTAGTGACAAATGCACGGAAAACAATCCTGCTGAAAACCAAAATTGTAACAAAACAGACGCTGCTATATATGTTGCAGCCGCCATATTGGAAGGCCCAGATAAAGGTCAAACGTGTAATGATATGTCAGGCAAAGCAAAACAAGACTGCCTCGCTCAGCAACAGGCACTGAAAGAATCACTAGAGAAACACGCTCGAAAATAGCATTAAGGAAGATGAATGAAAGCCTCCGTTTTTATTGCCGCGACCCTCGACGGTTATATCGCAACGCCCGATGGGGATATCGACTTTTTAAATCAGCACCCCAGTACTAATCCCGATGAAGACTTTGGTTATCATGCCTTTATCGACACTATCGATGCGATTGTAATGGGACGAAAAAGCTTTGAAAAAGTCCTCTCCTTCGATTGTGATTGGCCCTATGTAAATATCCCAGTGTTTGTATTAAGTCGCAGCGGCGTAACAGTACCGTCGGCGTTAAGTGAGCACGTACAAGTGCTAAATGGCGATGCGGCAAGCATTAGCGAACAACTCAAAACCCGTGGCTTTAAGCATCTCTATATCGATGGTGGACAAACGATCCAAGGTTTTTTAGCGGCGGGGCTAATTCAGGAGCTCACGCTCACTCGTATCCCCACTTTACTGGGTAAAGGCATTCCCCTCTTTAGTGACGTCCCCCAAGCCATACAATTAATGCCCATCCACACACAGCAATACGACAATGGCTATGTACAAACCCGCTACCGCGTCATAGACGAAACCGCTTTATAAGTCGTTTACATTCGGCAGATGGCATTGAAAGATGAAGTGATGGCTTGCCATTTTGCGGCTTGCCCGCTTCTATTTGAGTTCATGTAACCAAAACGTTAAACAGAATGTTAAACAAATAAATAATATCAATGACTTACTGATTGCGAATCGAAGTTCCGTTAGAATATCCCACTCTAACAGATAGGTGAGCAATATGAGTCGTTTGCAGTCATCGAAGGGTTTTACATTAATAGAACTGGTTGTGGTCATTATCATCCTTGGGATCTTGGCCGTCGTCGCAGCACCACGGTTTTTAAACCTAGGCCAAGATGCTCACGATGCCAGAGCCAAAACCGCATTTGCGGCCTTTACCTCTGGTGTTAAGCTTTACCACAGTTGTTGGCTTGCGGGCGGTCACTCTGGTTATATCCAAGATCTCGCCTGTTATGGTGATGGAAAAATAGATTCAACCTCCACTGGATTTCCACTCGGTATCGATACGGCAAGTAGCAGTAATGCAGGAACCCAATTACAGGGCGAGTTTTGCGGTGAGCTATGGCACAACCTAATTGGAAACAATGAATTTGTCCTAGCTAATCACTTCGACTGGCAGCAAGTGCCCAACACTGACATTGTTTATTGGTACAGTGGCGGCCCAATAACTAATCCAAATACCTTTTGCTATTTCAATTATGTCTCAGATGATCGTCGTTTAGGCAGTGAAAACTGGGATTTAAAATACTATCCCTTCGATGGCCGCACTATTGTAGGTCGATCCACACTTTCCCAATAAGCGCTTATTTTTATTGCTAAAGGAGCGCGAAAGTTCGCAAACTCCTTTGGCTTTTCTCGCTATAACTTGAATTATTGTCATCTATCCCCATATCTACTGCATCATCCACCGCATGATTTGTCATTGCGGGCCAGAGAAGAGGATTTATTGTGACCACTATCGTATCAGTACGCCGTAATAATCAAGTTGTCATCGCCGGCGATGGCCAAGTCTCCCTAGGCAATACCGTGATGAAAGGTAACGCCAAAAAAGTGCGTCGCTTATATCACAACAAGGTACTGGCAGGTTTTGCAGGCGGCACCGCCGATGCTTTCACCCTATTCGAGCGTTTCGAAGCCAAACTCGAAATGCACCAAGGCCATTTACTGCGCTCAGCCGTTGAGCTTGCCAAAGATTGGCGTACCGATCGTATGCTACGAAAACTCGAAGCCATGCTCGTTGTTGCGGATGCCGAAGCATCGCTGATCATCACAGGTAACGGTGATGTCGTACAGCCAGAATATGACTTAGTTGCCATAGGTTCAGGCGGCAATTATGCCCAAGCTGCGGCGCTCGCCCTACTGCAAAATACCGAATTGTCTGCGCTAGAAATTGCTGAAAAGTCCTTAACAATTGCGGGCGACATTTGCGTATTTACCAATCAATTCAAAACGATTGAAGAACTCAATTACTAAACAGCCCGTGAGGAATATTATGTCTGAAATGACCCCCCGTGAGATTGTCCACGAGCTGGATGCACATATTATTGGTCAACAAAAGGCCAAACGTTCTGTCGCCGTCGCCCTGCGTAACCGCTGGCGCCGCATGCAACTTGATGCGGATTTTCGTCAAGAAGTCACCCCAAAAAACATCCTGATGATTGGCCCAACAGGCGTGGGTAAGACTGAAATTGCCCGCCGTTTAGCAAAGCTCGCCAACGCGCCTTTTATCAAAGTTGAAGCGACTAAGTTCACAGAAGTGGGTTATGTCGGTAAAGAAGTCGAGCAAATCATCCGTGACTTAACCGACATCGCCATCAAGCTGACCCGTGAACAGCAAATGGGTAAGTGCCGTCAACGCGCCGAAGAACACGCCGAAGAGCGCATTCTTGATGCCTTGCTGCCTAAACCTAAAAATGACTGGGAAAGCACAGAAACCGATTCCAGCTCAAACACCCGTCAAGTATTCCGCAAAAAACTGCGCGAAGGTCAATTAGACGACAAAGAAATCGATATTGATGTGGCACAGCCACAAATCGGCGTCGAAATCATGTCGCCACCCGGCATGGAAGAAATGACCAACCAGCTGCAAAGCCTGTTTAAAAACATGGGCCAAGCACCGGCAAAACGTCGCAAGATGAAAATCAAAGAAGCGTTCAAGCTGTTGATCGAAGAAGAAGCGGCAAAACTGGTCAATCAGGAAGATTTAAAAGAGCAAGCCATTGAATTGGTTGAGCAACACGGCATAGTGTTCCTCGACGAGATAGACAAAATCTGTAAGCGCGGCGAAACCTCTGGCCCAGACGTTTCCCGTGAAGGCGTACAGCGCGATTTACTGCCGTTAGTCGAAGGCTGCACTGTGACCACCAAACACGGCATGGTGAAAACCGACCACATACTGTTTATCGCCTCAGGTGCATTCCAGATGTCGAAACCGTCGGATTTAATCCCTGAATTACAGGGCCGTTTACCTATCCGTGTCGAGTTAGATGCGCTCTCAGCCGATGATTTTAAACGCATTCTGACCGAGCCACACGCTTCGCTGACCGAGCAATATATCGCGCTGATGAACACAGAAGGCGTGAAAGTTGAATTCAGCGAATCGGGTATCGACAGCATTGCAAAAGCCGCATGGCAAGTGAATGAGCGCACCGAAAACATCGGCGCCCGTCGTTTACACACTGTGATGGAAAAGCTGATGGAAGATATCTCCTACGAGGCATCGGAAAAATCGGGCTCCGCCTTTGTTATCGACGCCGACTATGTCAGCGCCCACTTAGATAACTTAGTCAAAGACGAAGACTTAAGCCGCTTTATCCTCTAGTGAAAACCCGCTCACCGCCAAGCCCAACGACTTGGCGGTGAACGGTAACTCACAATGCAAAAGTGTGACTTAAACGAAAAGCCTGACCAAGGCTCTCGCTTACCCTTTGTATCCTTGGCCGCGAGTGGTTACATTAGTCAGGTGTTATTTTGATGAGTCGTTATCCTATCCTTAGCATTTTCTTGGTAGCCAACCTATGACCACAGCAACGCCCAATGTCACCGATCTTAAACTGAAACGTAAATCGCGCATTCTAGAAATCAGTTTCGATAATGGTGAGCAATATCAGCTCAGCTGCGAGATGCTCAGAGTCTACTCGCCCTCGGCAGAAGTGCATGGTCACGGCAACCCCAAGCTGGTCACCCATAAGAAAAACGTCAACATCAGTGCCATAGAACCCGTCGGTAACTACGCCGTAAAAATTGTCTTCGATGACGGCCACGACACAGGCCTATTTTCGTGGAAAGTACTCTACGATCTCGCCACCCACCAAGTGGATCTATGGGAAAAATACCTCGCCCGCCTACGCGCCGAAAAAGCCTCCCGCGAACCGCTGATCGCGATGAATATAAAGTACAACTAATCGGTTGCTAATCGGTTGAATAGCCCGCCAAACCTTAATAGTGCCAAGCTAGAAACCTATGCGCTAAAGGCTGAGTTGGTAGTACCAAACTGATAAATATTCTATTTCCCACGATAACACTTAAAGTCGTGGGGCTTCACCCCACACCCGACCAAGGAGGACTGCTCGTCCTATCCTCCTTGGATTCTCCAAGACGCCCCCGACGGAGTTGAAAGCCCCTTGGGCATTTAGCGTCCTTATGCTATCGCGTCAGACGCTCGTCCCTGATTCGACTGACGCTATC
>NZ_JAUOET010000042.1:0-30064 GCF_031932075.1 Shewanella sp. SP1S2-4 | reverse complement strand
CACGTAATCCTCCTTTTTGGCAAGCGCCATGAATTTAATCCATGACGAACTAGAGGGGCAACCGGAACCACCATATTTAAATGTTATTTTGGATGGTGTTGCGTACTCTGTAGTTTGATAGTTATTTCCGCAGGGCTCATCTGAATATGAAGTTACTCCATTCATTTCACATTTATATATCTCGGATTTGACATTGGAACTCACCATTAAAGCAGAAAATAATAAGTACTTAAGGTAAGGCCTGAGATGTTTTAGTTTTGTTTTCATATGACATCCTCTGTCAAAATAGGGAGTTATATCTTAGTTTTACAGTTACCTTTTAAAAAGCTTCTTTTTGATATTTTTCAGTGTTGCAGGTGTCTCCTGTACTTAGGCATCAAATGCTAATTCTGAGTTAAATACAACCACGTTGTTTATAGTTGAGGTGCCACTCTTTAAAGAGTGCCGAACGCTTAGTGTCAATTATTCTCTTCCGAGTGATGCTTTTCTCTTTTGCTACGGGGCCACCCTTACCAAGGTCAACACCTGACAGCTCTTTGCTGTACATCTTTGGTGTCACATGGCTGTAGTGTTGTTCAATCATGGCAATGCTGGTGCCACATTGTTTAGCCAACACTTCCATGCTGACGTTGCCTGACATCAGTTGCCACGTAATGTAGGTATGGCGTAATGAGTAAAGTGTTCTAACGCCATGCGGAGATGACTTTAAACCTGCTTCGGATATGGCTTTTTCAAAAGCTTTACCCAATTCATTGGTGGTTGAACCATCAGCTAAGCGAAACAGCTTGTCAGAAGGTTTCCTGTTCGGGAATCTGTCACGCAATGCATTAACACTGGAAAAGATTTCATCGCGACATATCACTTCCCTTGTGCCTGTGTGCTTAACCGTTTTACCTTTGGTAACCGTAATAGAAAAAACAACATCGTGTTCCTTGGACTCCATTTGAATGTCACCCCACGTAAGGTTTTCCATCTCAGTCCCAGGTCGAATACCTGTATAGACCGCAAACTCCATGTAATCGATGAGTAGCTCACGAATTTGGCGGGTTTTCTCCTTACGGCTATTTTGCTCAAGTGCTAATACGGCATCGAATGCCTTTTCATATTCTTCATGTGAAAAATGCGCTCGCCGTTGTGAGCCCGCCCCTTTAGTCGACAATGATGGCACTTGAGCTGCCAGCATCCATTTTTGGTCAACGGCTTCTTTGAACACTAGCTGCATAGCGGCATTGTGGTTCAGTAGCGTCGACTTTGCTGGCTCACGGCCGAATTGCTCTATTCGCCATTTATCAAATTCACGTAGCTTATCGCTGTCGATAGAGGTGATGTAAATGCGTTCGAAAAAGGGGATGTGATACTTGCGAAGTACCTGCATATAAGTCGTGTACTTCTCGATATCCTTACCATTGTCGATAGACTGTTGCATAGCCTTAATGGCTTTATCTGCCACATCACGAAAACGTTTGGAGCTAACAAAAAGGCCACGTTCAGCCATGAACTCGAATTCCATTTGTAGGCGGTGAGCCATGGCTATGGCTTTCTCTTTTTCCTTTTGTTTAGTCGCTTTGGCAATCCACTTGCCAGCAACTTTAATCCGCGCGTACCAACGTTCGCTATTGTCTTGCAGGTAGACGTATAATTCGTCTGAGATATCGTGTCGTTCGAGTTGTTTGCTCATGGTCAGAGTCTGATGTGGGTTTTGCAAAGAATTTGCAAAGTGCGATAATGATGCCGTAACTTGCTGAAAAATAAAAGTGGTTTTAAGCACTATCTTTTCAAAATCCCCCGCCCTTAAAAGCGTGCCAGTTCGAGTCTGGCCACTGGTACCAAATCCTTCTGATGAAGGAACTAAAACCGACCTAGAGTCGGTTTTTTTGTGCCTGAAATTTGGTTTTTGCTCGGTGCTTTAGGGTGAGCTAGTGGGATTCGGCGATATCCATTTGCGTCATAGTCACGCCTTTGATTTGTGCATAAATCGCTTTTCCATGAGTGAGTTGCAGTTCATCGCAGGCCCATGGGGTGATGTTGGCCCAAAGTTCATCGCGGCCTAGGGCGATTTTTAATTGGATTTGCTCGCCGTTATCGCTGGGATATAAGTCTTTAATTTTTCCCTTTAGTAGGTTGCGGATACTTGAGCCTTTGGGAACCTCTGTGCAAACCGAGACATGATTTGCCTGAATACGCACTTTGAGTTTCTTTGTCGTTTCAGTCAGATAGCCGCTTACCCACAAATAGTTTCCATCATCCATCACGAGTCGCGTCATGGGGTAGTCGGGATGTCTGTCGGCAACCTTAGCACTGAGGAGTGAACTGAGTTCCTGCAATGGCACCCAAGGGCGCATTTGCTCACTATTCCACACTTCACTTAAAGAGCCTTGGGCGATCAATTTTCCCTGATGCAACACCAGCATATAATCCGCCAGTTGTAAGATCTCATCTAGGCTGTGGCTCACATACACTATCGGCAGTTTTAGTTCCTGCGTTAAGGTTTGCAGGTAGGGCAACAACTCGCGTTTACGGGGTAAATCGAGTGACGCTAGCGGTTCATCCATCAACAGCATATCGGGCGATGTCAGCAGGGCACGGCCAATGGCAACCCGTTGTTTTTCACCGCCCGATAGCGTACTGGGATAGCGACTGAGCAGTTTTTCAATTCCCAGTAACTGCACAATTCTATCGAATAACACTGGATTAGTTTTACGTACTCCATAGTTGAGATTGCCCTTCACGCTATAGTGCGGGAACAGCCGTGCCTCTTGAAATACATAGCCAATATGGCGTTTCTCTGGGGGAAGGTTCACTTTGCCTTGTTGATAAAGCAGTTTGTCACCGAGGCGGATTTCACCGCAATCTGGGGTTGAAAGCCCACCGAGTAGGTTCACGAGCGAGGTTTTACCCGCACCCGAACGGCCAAAAACGGCGGTCACGCCTTGCAATGGCAATTGGGTATCGACTTTCAGTTGCAGTTGTCCGAGCCGTTTTTCAATATTGATTGTTAACATACGCTTGCCGTCCTCTGCAGGGCTTTTTTACTCAGCCATTGGGAGGCGAGTAAAGACGCGAGCGCGATAACGATCGAGATAATGCATAGACGCATGGCCTGATATTCGGCTCCCGGAGTTTCAATAAAAGAGTACATGGCGAGCGGAATCGTACGGGTTTCACCTGGGATATTAGAAACGAAGGTAATGGTCGAGCCAAATTCCCCTAGGCTGCGAGCAAAGGCGATAATCATCCCCGACACTATCCCTGGAGAGGTAAGCGGCAGTGTGATGGTGAGAAATACCCGCCATCTACTGCTACCTAAAGTGCGTGCGGCCTGCTCGAGTCGAATATCAACGGTTTCAAAGGATTGGCGTATGGCTCTGACCATCAGCGGGAAAGATACTATCGCCGCCGCGAGGGCCGCACCGCGCCAACTAAAGCTAAAACTGATACCAAACCAATTAAATAACCACTGGCCGATAAAGCCTTGGCGGCCCATGCTGATCAGCAGGAGGTAACCCACTACCACGGGCGGTAACACCAGTGGTAGATGGAGCACACTGTCGAATATAGCCTTGCCAGGAAACTCGACTCTGGCCAGCAACCAAGCGCATAAAATGCCCAAGGGTAAACTGGCGATAACGGCAACGGATGACACCTTTAAGCTGAGCAGCAGTGCGGCAATTTCATAGTCGCTTAGTAGAGAACCACTCAGCACCCTAATTCACTCCAAAGCCATATTTTTCAAAAACATTTTTTGCGCTTGGGCCTTGCAGATACTCATTGAACGCTTTGGCGCTTGCCGTCGATTCTTGTTTGACTAAGGCGATAGGGTATTCAATTGGGCTGTAGCTCGTCTCTGGGAAGGTGGCCACGATTTTGATCTTCTGGGCGACTTTCGCATCGGTTGAATACACTATGCCTAGCGGCGCTTCACCCTGTTCAACTAAGGCGAGTGCGGCGCGGACATTGTTAGCGCGGGCGAGTAATGGCTCAGCAGCTTGCCACAGCTTGAGATTTTCGAGGGCTTGCTTGGCATATTGTCCTGCGGGCACATGATCAGGATCGCCAACTGCCATACGGCTGCCTTTTAATACGGTTTTGATATCCCAATCGCCATTGAGCACCACCTCTGTGATGGGGCTATTTTTCTCGGCAATCAAGACTAAGGTATTTTTTAACAAGGTTTTTCGGCTGTTAACATCGACAGCTTTAGCATCGACCAGATAATCCATCCACTTTTGATTGGCCGAGACAAACAGATCGGCGGGTGCACCATTGGCCACTTGTTTTGCCAGTGTTGAGGAAGAGGCGAAGGAGAATATCACCTTAGTATTGTGTTCTTTTTCATATTGCTGGCCGATTTCGTTAAGTGCATTGGTGAGCGATGCCGCTGCAAAAACAGTCACTTGCTCATTGTCTGCCGCAAAAATTGGGCTAGATGTCAGTACCATTGTGAATAATGAAGCCGTGGTAAAACGCAGTAATTGCTTAAGGTGAATGGATTTCATTGTGTTCCTCCGTGATAAAAAGTAATCGTTATATACCAATCTATATATCGATTATTCAAGCTCTAAGCAATCAATTCGTGATCTGTGTGCGGTTTCTTGCGGATTAATGGCATTAATCCGCTGAAATATCTCGGCAATCTTATTGGTATCCTCAAGGTGATGGAGGACAATAGGGCTCAAGTCAGACTTGGGTGCGGGATAAACGATGGATTTACATGCATTACTTACGCTTTCCCTCGGGGATAAGCCCTTCGCCAATCCTAGGCGGATAAGCCTGCTTGAGCAGGTTGCCAACACAGGCTCGATCAGCCAAGGCGCCAAGCTTGCGGGGATCAGTTATAAAGCGGCGTGGGACGCGATCAATGAGATGAACACCGCCATGCCCGAACCCGTAGTGTGTAGCGAAAAGGGCGGCAAAGGCGGTGGCGGCGCTAAACTCACCGAATTTGGCGAACGGTTGCTTAAGGTGTATTCCATCACCTCCCAAGTACAAGAAATGGCTTTGGCTGCCTTGCTCGATGAGTCCGTCGATATGCACAGTTTATTGGATGTGATGGCGCATTTCTCCCTCAATACTAGCGCCCGCAATCAGTTAACGGGGCGTATCAATAGCATTGATTCATTTGGATTAAATGACAAGATCAGCGTGACCTTAGCGGGCGGGCAACAGATTCAGATTTCAGTGACCCATTCGAGCCGCGAGCGCTTACAGTTAGCCTTGGATAAATCTGTGTTGTTACTGTTTAAAGCCCCCGCGGTACGGGCAACGACACATGCCTGTGAACTGGATGGGCAAAATTGCCTCAGCGGCCGTTTGCTGAGTGTGACTGAGCTTGGTGATAAGGCCGAATTAGCCATAGATATTAATGGTAAAGACATCATCTATTCAGTGATGCCACTCACCCAAATGCAGAGTTTGGCTGTCGGCGAGCCATGTTTTGCCTGTTTTGATGCCACGCAGGTGATCCTCGCCAGCATGAATTAGTCGAATTGAGTGATTGATTCGATTAATCATTGGGTTATTCACTGAGAATGGCCAGTACTTGGCGTTATTGTTGTCGAATGGGATCGTTCGTTTTTGTATTTAAATCGACATCAAAGTCATAAGGCTCACCCCACGACCTTGATCTTTCTTGAAAAAGAATTAAATGAAGTTTGTATATCTAGATTCGTTTGCATGGCAGAGCTACCGCAAGTGGCACAATCATAGAACGTCGAACCCCTACAATTTACCGCCTAACGATTTGGTATCGCACTAAATCGGCATTGCTACCTAATGCTCAGCCGTGCTTCCCTTGCAAATTTTTACACAGATATTTGCAAATCTTTACCTGTTAACGACACTTCCTTCGTCTACTGTCTTTGGCTAACTCTATATACTGTTGGAACAATTTCAGTTCCTTAGCAAGATGCATGCTTGCTGTCTTTAGCATTGATGGACACGACAATACCGATGAAAAAATCCTCAAAGCGTAAATTGCTGCTCGCGTTAAGCGGCTTAATCCTCCTGATTGGCGGTGCTTATTTTATGTGGCATAAGCCTGAAACGGCACCTACCTATGTGACTGAAGCGGTGCGCCGTGGCGATATCGAAAACTCAGTGTTGGCCAATGGCATGTTGCAGGCCTCTAAACTGGTGAGTGTGGGCGCGCAGGTATCGGGGCAAATTTTAAGTTTGCCGCTGGCACTGGGCGATGAAGTAAAGAAAGGCGATTTGATTGCTCAAATTGACAGTCTAGCGCAGCAGAATAATTTGAAGAATGCCCTCGCATCACTCAAAAGTATCAATGCTCAGTTCCGTGCCAAACAGGCGCAGATCCGTCAAGCAAAGTTGGAATTTAGCCGCCAGCAGCAAATGCTTGCCGATAAGGCCAGTTCCCGTGCCGATTATGAAGTGGCCGATGCTAATCTAACGGTTTATCAAGCCGAGCTTGAGCAATTAGAAGCGCAAAAACAACAGGCTGAGATTAACGTCGACAGTGCCCGAATCGATTTAGGTTATACCAAAATCACCGCACCTATGGACGGCACTGTGGTGTATTCGGCGGTGGAAGTGGGGCAAACCGTTAACGCCAATCAAACGACGCCGACGATAGTGGAAATGGCGCAGCTCGATACCATGACAGTTAAAGCGCAGATTTCAGAAGCCGATGTCGTCAATGTCCATCCGGGTCAAGCCGTGTATTTCACGGTTCTTGGCAAGCCGAATCATCCCTACCGTGGCATCTTAAGGGCGATTGAACCTGGACCAATTTCGATGGATGGCGACGATAGCAATATGAGCTCTAGCGACTCAGACGCCATTTATTACCATGGGCTGTTCGATGTTGAAAACCCTGACCGCACCTTGCGTATCGGCATGACGGCGCAGGTGTCCATAGTGTTAGCTAAGGCCGATGATGCGCTATTAGTGCCTGCGCAGATATTGCGTATAAAGCCGAGGGAGAAATCCGCGACGCCAGAGGCTAAGTCTGGCGAGCGTAAAGCACGCAGTGGCCCGCAATATCAAGTGCCTGTACTAGTCGATAACCAAGTGCAATATGTGGATGTCACTGTGGGGATAAACAACAAAATCAATGCCGAAATCATCGCGGGTTTGAAGGAGGGCGATCAAGTCGTGCTTGGCATGCCGTCCGCTGATGATGGCAGCAGCAAATTCCGTCGTCCACCTAGCGTGAGGTTTTAACAGTGACAACGGCATTACTTGAAATTTCAGGTTGTTATCGCACTTTTCAGGCGGGTGAGCAGCAACTCACTGTGCTGAAAGATGTGAACCTGTCGATTGGCCATGGCGAGATGGTGGCGATAGTGGGCGCCTCTGGCTCGGGTAAATCGACCCTAATGAACATTCTTGGTTGTTTAGATAAGCCGTCAAAGGGCGCGTATTTTATCAATGGCCAAGATACCTCAACGATGGACGTGGATGAGTTAGCGCAGCTGCGTCGCGAGCACTTTGGCTTTATCTTTCAGCGTTATCATTTACTGGGCGATTTGACCGCCATAGGCAACGTCGAAGTGCCCGCCGTGTATGCGGGTAGAGAACGCACGGTTCGTAAAGACAGAGCCGAGCATTTGTTAACGCGTTTAGGCCTTGGCGACAGGCTCGACCATAAACCCAATCAGCTCAGTGGTGGTCAACAGCAGCGGGTCAGTGTGGCGCGAGCCTTGATGAATGGCGGCGATGTGATCCTTGCCGATGAGCCGACTGGTGCGCTGGATAGTCACAGTGGTGAAGAAATGATGCAGCTGTTGCAGGAGCTGCACAGCGACGGTCATACCATCATTATCGTGACCCACGATATGCACGTGGCCCAATATGCCGACCGCATTATCGAAATCAAAGACGGCGTGATCATCAGCGATGAGCGCAGTCAGGATAAACAGACGGCTAAGCCGCAAAGCTTGGCGTCACAACATTCGTCATCACAAAACACGACCTCACAAAATACGGCGCCACAAAAGCCTAACGGCACTATGATCGCAAAAACAGTGGCAGCAAAAGACAGCTCGCGTGCGCGAGTGGCTTCGTGGGACAGATATGTCGAGGCGCTTAAAATGGCGCTGGTGGCGATGTCGACCCACAGGTTACGTACCTTCTTGACTATGCTCGGGATTATTATCGGTATTGCCTCTGTAGTTTCTGTAGTGGCCTTAGGTGAAGGCTCGCAGCAGGCCATTCTCAAAAGTATCAGTTCGATGGGAACCAACACGATTGATATTCGCCCGGGTTCAGGTTTTGGCGATCGACGCTCGGCGCGGGTGCGTACCTTAACGGCGACCGATGCCAATGCCCTTAAAAATCTGCCCTATGTCGATAGCGTGACCCCAAGTATTGGCTCTAGCGCGACGGTACGTTTTGGCAATAAAGCGGTATCGGCCTCGGTGAATGGGGTGGGGCCTGAGTTCTTTCGCGTGAGAGGTTACGAGTTAGCGCAGGGGCAGTTTTGGGATGATGCCAGCGTTGCAACACTCGCCCAAGATGCGGTGATTGATGACAACACCCGTAAGGAGCTCTTTCCTAACAGTGCTGGCGCGAATAACTCGGCCATCGGCCAAGTGATTTTCCTTGGGGATTTACCCGTGCGCATCATAGGTGTGACGCAGCCAAAAGAAAGCGCCTTTGGTAATAGCGATGCGCTCAATGTGTGGGTGCCTTACACCACAGTTTCTGGCCGTATGATAGGTAAAAACTATTTGGATGGCATCACAGTACGACTCGATGAAACTGTGCCGAGTAACGCGGCGGAGCAGGGCATTATCGCGCTACTTAAAATGCGCCACGGCACGCAAGATTTCTTCACTATCAATACCGATACCATTAGGCAGAACATCGAAAAAACCACAGCAACCATGACCTTACTGATCTCGGCGATCGCGGTGATTTCCCTTGTCGTTGGTGGAATTGGGGTGATGAACATTATGTTAGTGTCAGTGACTGAGCGGACTCGTGAAATCGGGGTACGTATGGCAGTGGGCGCGCGTCAGAGTGATATTTTGCGCCAGTTCCTTATCGAAGCCATCTTAGTGTGTTTGTGTGGCGGAACCTTAGGCATTGCTTTGTCCTACTTAATTGGCGTGGTGTTTGCTCAAACGGGAGGCAGTTTCCAAATGATTTACTCCACCACCTCCATCGTTGCCGCCTTTGCCTGTTCGACCTTAATTGGTGTGCTATTTGGTTTCTTACCCGCCCGCAATGCGGCGCAGTTAGATCCCGTTGACGCATTAGCCAGAGAGTAATAACACCATGAATACAAAAATATTTAATCGACACTTTTCGCCTCGTAGCTGCGCGATTGCTGTGGGCACGGCTTTGGGAATCGCCTTGCTGAGTGGCTGTGGCAGTTTCATGCGTTCAGACTTTGAACCACCCGCATTGGTGATTCCTGAACAGTGGCAAAACACCACAGTGAACGAGCAAGTAAAGGTCGATCCTTGGTGGCAGCAGTTTCATCAGCCTGAGCTTGATAAGCTGGTTAGCCAAGTGTTGAGCACCAACAATGACTTAACGCTGGCGACCTTAACCCTGCGTAAAGCGCGTTTGCAGGCAGGACTAACACGGGATGATCTATACCCGCAACTATCGGCCAATCTTGGTGCTTCCCGTAATCAGCCACTCGATGGCGGCGATGCGACTAAGAGTTATCAAGCCAACTTGTCTGTCAGTTATGAGGTGGATTTGTGGGGCAAAGTGTCGGCCAATATTGACCAAGCCCAATGGGCGGCGCTGGCGAGCGCGGAAGATAGGGAAAACACCACCCAAAGCCTAGTGGCGACCACTGCATCCTTGTATTGGCAGATAGGATATTTAAATCAACGGGTTGATTTAAGCCAAAAGAGCATAGCGTACAGCAAGCAAACGCTGGCTTTAACCCAAAGGCAGTATGATTCTGGCGCCGTGACGCAAGTGAATGTGCTCGAAGCGCAGCGCAGCATGGCGGGACAAGAGGCGGCCCATAGTCAGCTTATCCAGCAATTAACTGTGGCTAAAAATGCCCTCGCGATATTACTCAATCAGGCGCCAGCTGCTGATCCAGCGCAGAGTTTAGCCTCAGGGGAGACTTGGGTTGAGATTAAACAACTCCCCGATGTGGCAGTACCGGACGTTAGCGTGGGCGTACCCGCAGATTTGTTAGTCAGACGCCCAGATGTGAAGGCTTCCTTGTATCAACTGCGCTCCGCCTTGGCGAGTAAAGACGCTACCTATGCGAGTTATTTCCCAAGCCTGAGTTTAACGGGCGGTATTGGGGAGTCGACCTCAGAGTTAAAAGAGCTGTTACGCAATCCCGTTGGTAGCTTAGGCGCTGGGCTTGTCTTGCCCTTTTTGCAGTGGAATCAAATGCAAATCAATAACGACATTGCCGATATTGATTATCAAACCGCTGTGGTGAATTATCGCAAGACGCTCTATTCCGCCTTTGAAGATGTCGATAACGCGATTTCGGCTAAGCAGCAATATCGCTATCAAGGGGATAAGTTGGCGCAACAATTTAGCGCCGCGGCAGCCGTTGAAGCCATTTATGAGAGTCAGTACCGCAATGGCGCTATCGGTATTCAGAATTGGATTGATGCCCAAGAGAATCGTCGCAGCGCCGAGGCGGCTTTGCTCGAGAATCGTTACAACCAACTCACCGCCCAAGCGACGCTTTATCAAGCCCTTGGCGGCAGCGATATCGCCCCGCCTTTGGCAAAGGAATAACGCATTGTTGTAAAGCATCACGGCACTATATAAAAACGAAAAACCGCTATTAATAGCGGTTTTTCGTTTTTATATGACTCAGGCCAGCGCAAGCCTCTGAGTGTTAGTGCCTTTGCGCTTAGCCGTTAAGCCACATTAGCTGCGGAGTATTTGCAGCGGCAAACTGAGCATATCATCGCCGGTTCCGGCTAAGTGCCAGATGATGCCGACTAAGGCGCCAACCGTGAGCAAATACCAAATAACCGAGAAGATTTGTCCGTATCTGTCTAATGGCAGCAGATGGCTTTGATGGCGAGTACGCCACTCGAAAATGATTTCTAAGCTGCCGATCAACAACAAGAATCCCAATAAGGCTAAGCCTAAGGTGTAGCTGATATACACTCCGAAAGCGGCACCGGCGGCGCAGGCGACCAAGCCCATGATGCTGTTCATCGAAAAGCTGATGCTCTTTAAAATATGGCCGCCATCGAGTGGTAAAATTGGCAATAAATTAAATAGGTTAAGCAGCGCATTAAAGGCGGCTAGGCCCGCAAAAAACACATTGCCCGTTACGTGGTAAGCAATCAAGGACGCGATGGACATCAGGAGTCCAAAGGTTGGCCCCATGATGGAAATCACCACATCTTGCCAACGCGTATTAATTTTTTCATCGGAGAGCGCGAGCCCACCCATAAAGGGAATAAGGTAAATTCCTTTGGTTTTCATCCCAAAATATTTCATCGCGCGGATATGGCCGTATTCGTGGAATACCAAGCAGGCGATGAGCGCGAGGGCGAATTGGAAGGAGAATAGCCAAGAATAAGCGGCAACGCTGGCGCCCGCTAACACCACTTTTATGACTTTGGCGCTTTTTAACAGTTTAAAACCAAGGGAGGCGAGTCCAACCATGCTCAGTTTTTGCTGCTTAACGATGGGCGTTTCTGGGGTTTGGCGTTCGATATCTTTTTCGGTGCGTCGGCCTTGGTCGATAATTTTGTCATCCTGCAGCAAGCAGTAATCGAGGCGGAAAGGCTGCCAAACGAGATCGGTTTCGAGGCGAACTTGAATTTTATTTTCTGTCATGGCGATGGCTTGCTCGCCACTTTCTGTCGCCAATGGACTGCTGTGGTGGGTGAGCTCAAAGACATGAACCTTGAGGCCGCCATTGTCGACGGAAGCTTCTTTTTGTGAGACTAAGGTGTTGTCCCAGAAGAGTTGTTGCCAGCCCGCGAGTGAGCCTTCTAAGCGCAGTTGTTTGCCTAAGCAGTCAATCTTAAGTAGTTCCAATTTCGGTTCCATCTGTTTGTATATTTAGTGCCAACTTAAACGTCATCCCTTGAGTCGACGCTGAAAATGGTCATTTTGAAGTGTATTTTAGCCGCGCTTTGCCAGTGGACTCGGCGCTGCTACACAGCGGCAAATTATGCCTGTGAATTCACTATGAGGATATTAGCTTTTAAGGTCATAGTGTTTTTTATTGAGCAACTGAGTTGTTGGTAGATAGTATCTCAGCTGCTTGCCGTTTATTCATCGAGGGTGCGTACAATTTCAATCCCTTGGGAAATCGTTGTGAAAGCCAACTTAGCGACGCAACATTGTCCCAGTGCTTGGGCATGATTTTGAACCCACTTGATAAATTCATTGAGCGATAAATCTTGTTTTTGGCGTACTAATCGCGGTAGTTCGCCGACGGGATCTTCATGGATTTTCTGCGGACAGGCACTGATTAGATAACGCTGGCCTTTTGAGTCCAGTAATTGGTCAGTATCGATAAAATGATGCTGATAGAGACAGGCCAATTCGAGCCAATCCCTTTGGTGTTCTAGGTAAAGTAATTCGTCATTTTGGGTCAATTTTACAATGGCAGGCCATTCAATACTCGACATCTTAACGCTAGTCATTTCAGATCCTTAGGAAGTTTAAAATGGGCTCTGAGACAGTCTCTGAGAACAATCATTGGCAGTAGGCAAGGATTAGAATTATACAAGAAGATACTTGGCATGCTGCGTAAGTTTATCTAATAGCAGTATGCCACGCTGAGGGAAGATTGATAGAGGCCTGAACGCGTTCGCAGAGTCTGGCAGAATGGGCAAGGAGTAGTGAATGTGTCATCACTCCTCGCGAGTATTAAGTCGTCGGTGCAGCTTTGGCCTTGGCGTTATAGTCAAAGTTAATTTCTTGATTAACATTGGCAATACAACAAGTGCCGTGTTCACGTGCCGTACGGTGATTCGCTGGACCTATATGTAACTCAACATTGAGGAATACGTGTTTAAGCACTTCGATGCGGTATTTCTCGTAATAGCCTTCGACTTCTTGTTTTAAAGTATCGAACTCGAGTTCTTCGCGGGTGCGCTCATTCATAATGCGATTCTTTTCATCGAGCATCATCTTGATTTGCTCGATCATCACAGAGTCGCCTTGCCATTCTGACTTTGGGGGTAATTTATTGAGGCGAGCCTCGATATCTAAACTGGCGACGACCATAGCTTTAACGCTTTCATCGAGCAGCTTGAGATCTTGTTTGAGTTCGGCATGTTCCATCGCGCAATAAACGTCGGTTTTGGTTCCCGCCGTTGCCCCTATGACAACCGCCGTGATGCCTTTCTCTGCACGCGCGACACCGCCCACCAGATCGCCACGACGACCACTCGGATCGCTGACCGTTAAACTGCCGGCGGTTTTGGTATGGCTGTGCAGCAACTGTTTAGTGACTAAGATATTGCCCTTGGCTACCAAATTGGAATATTGCACAAACTGGGCGCTGATTTGGCCTTGAGAATGGATATTGGTAGAGTATTCATTGGCTTTGATTTGTCTGCCAATGATGCCTTTACTGACTGTGACATCACCTTCAGCCTCTAGAGTAGCGGAGTCCACAAAGCCCATCACGGTAATATCGCCCGAGCTTTTAACTACCATGCCCTCGTGGACATCACCTGTGATTAAAATACTGCCCTTAAAGCTGATATGACCTGTGCCGATGTCGACATCTTTAAGCTGCAAAATATCATCGACATTCATACCAGTACGGGTTTCGACGGGTTGCCCTGGTACTGTGGCGATGAGTTTATTGGGATCTTTGGGATGAAAATCTGTGCCTGTACCTGCTTGAAGCACGGCATCTTTACCCGGTTTTTGTTTAAGCACTTCGCCCTTAATATTGTAACCTGGCGTGCCTTCGGTGGCGGGGTGCTTAACCATCAAGAGATCATTGGCTTTGACGACGATAAGCGAGCCGAGATTACGCATATCGACACTGCCATCTTCCCGCTCTTGTGGCTGGAGTAAGCGTTCGCGTGCGAGGAATACTTTGCGTTCTAATACCGCATTGAGTCCATTGACTGGTGCTTTACCTTGGGCGATGTCACTTTGGCAGACTTCGCCCGCCTTGAGCGTACCGAGTTGTTTCAGTAGCGCTTGAATTTTGAGTTTGCTTAACCCCATGCAGACGTTGTTCTTTTTGAGATGGGTAAGGATCTCTGGCAAATCTATCTGTTTACCGCCCCATGCTGCGGTCAGTTTGAGGCTGGCTTGCATTTTATCTGGGCTAATTTCGATTGCTATGGTGCCATCGCGGCGTTCAGCTAAAGTGGCGTAGAGCTCAAATTTCCCGTCGTCTTGACTGCACAGAGCGTTAATTTTAGCGACGGTTTTAGTAATAGCTGGCTCTAAAGGAAACAGGGAACCGAATTCAGGTAAAGACAACAGGCGCATTATGTCTTCATGGGTGACTGGGCCATGGACATTAGGGATCAGGCGTAATTCAGCTTTGGTCTTATCGCTGTTTAGCTCTATGAGTTCAGGGTCCAGCATAGGGGCATTCCTAGTAATTGCGTTTTATTATTGTTTAAGAAGCTGATTTGAGTATAACAGTAGAAACTTAGGGTAAAGAAGCCTTTTTGGCTGCAAAAACAGCAAATGTTGGCATTTTGTTGTTAATGGTCTACTGGGCGATTTATAGTTAGTTTTTTATAAGAAATTGAATGAGATAAACAGTGTTATCTCTGGTTTATTCCTACTAATCACAGTGTAAGTCGCAACTTAATGCTAACTTTCGCTTTAGCGATTATTTTGGTGTTTTAAATCAAATTCCTATGCTAGGAACGGCAATTTGAGGTAAATGGAACTGTGTTTACGGGAATCGCTGACATGCGGCAGATCACAATATTGAGTTTTGTAACACGAGGAAAGATAAGCTTTATCTGAAAAATGGGATAGTGACACGAGTGAGTATGAGGCATAGTCAATAACGCGCCTATAAACAAAGCATAAGCGCGTTATCTGTAGAGTTTTACTTGTGTTGGAAGTAATACAGCTTGTACTTGTTGTTATCGGCAACCACTTTTAATTGGCCAAATTCGGCGGCAATGATATCGGAATAGGGCAAGTGGCGGTTGGCGACAATTTGCCAAATACCGTTATGTTGTAATTGCTTGGCACTATCAGTGACAAAGTTCTGCGCTATGCTGGTGGTGCTTGCAAGGCCATCGTGGAACGGTGGATTAGAGATAATGCCGTTAAATTTCCCCGTGGTTTGCGCCAGTCCATCGGAAGGATAGACTTTGGCCGTCATTCCATTGGCGGCTAAGGTGAGTTCGCAGGAAGCCAAGGCCATCGCATTAATATCGACACACTCTAAGGATAAGCTCGGCTGTGCCTTGAGTAGGGCAGCGGTAATCACGCCGGCGCCGCAACCAAAATCGAGCACTCGGCCCGAGAGTGTCGGCAGGTGCGACAGTAATAATTCAGTGCCCAGATCTAAGCGTTTTTCGCTAAATACCCCGACTAAGTTACAGATACTGATTTCGCCCTGTGGCGTCGCGAGTTGATACTGACTGACCCAATCGCTGAGCTTCATCGCCGGCGCGCTGCCTGCTAAGCTGCTGCCAAATAACAGGCAGTGGCGAGCGTTATCGAGCTTCATCCCAGTCGCAAAATACTCAGGTAAAAGCTTCACTAAAGACTTAATCCCGCCTTTGTTTTCTCCAACGATTAACAGTTGGCCGTTAGGCACAAGATGATTGGCGGCGAGGTTAAACAAATAAGGTGCTAAGGGTTTGGCCTTGGGGAAATAAACAATAACCGTATCGTATTTTTCTCGCTCAACTGGGTCTTGGTTTGGCAGTTCATGGCCGAAATAGCAACGCAGCTTTGAGTTGGCGTGCGGCGCTAAGTGCAAGTAATGGTGGTAATCCAAGGCGAGTGCATCGACCGATGCCGCGACATCAAGCAGGGCTTTTGGCAGTAGATCGGCTTCATGATTGAGCACTAATACTTTGTGTTGGCTTAGGCTGTCTTGATTACGAATAATGACTTGCGATGGATTGGTTAACACAGTTACAGGCACCTATAAACTTAAGTGTGGGCATTATACCCGTTATTCACGCCTGAGCCAGTTTGCATCGAATCCCTACTCAAAGACCTAATAAAATCCCTAATAAAAAGACCCAATAAAAAAGGCAACTGCATTATGCGGTTGCCTTTAATGAACGGAATCGATTAACGCTTAGCTTTTAGGTTTCTTCGGTTTAGGTAATAAGCTAAAAATCTTATTGGCGATATCGGTATTATCTTGATGGCCGTTAAACAGCTCAGACGCCGGACCTGCGGCAAAGACTTGTACGTCTGTGCCTGTGTGACCGTCGGTTGTCCAACCTGTATCAGTACGTTTATCAATAACATGGCGAATCGCCACCGCCATGGTTTCTAATCCCTGCATTCTGGCGACGTTCAATTTGGCGACTTCTTCTTCGCTAAGCTCAAAGCCTAAACCGCGGGCGAGATCGGCTTGCCATTGTTCACCAGTGATGGCGGCTAAGGCCAAAGTGTCTGTGCTGGCCGAGATATTACGCAGGATTTCAGGGTTCCAGCTGTAGTTGCCATCGACGCCAATCGATAGACCACCGGTATTGTGGTCGGCGGTGATCACCATCAGGGTATCGGGATGTTCACGCACAAATTGCTCAACCACTTCAATGGCATTGGAGAATTCATCCATCTCACCCATGGCAGTGGCGATATCGTTATTGTGGCCCGCCCAGTCGATGAGACTCCCTTCGACTAACAGCACAAAACCTTGGTCATTTTGCGACAGTAAGCTGAGTGCCTTTTGAGTTAAGGTGCTGAGTTTTCTTGCATCTTTCTCATCAATCGTCCAAGGCAATTGTACTTCGGCAAATAGGCCCAACACTTTTGGTTGGGTGATGCTGGCGAGATCCTCAAAACGGCTGATGTGCTGATAGCCCTTGGCTTTGAACTGCTCTAACAGCGCTGGGGGGAAATACTTTTGACCACCGCCTAAAAATACATCGGCGTTGGTTTCTAAATAGCTGAGTGCCAAAGCGTCGTAGTTTTTACGGCTCTCGTTGTGTGCCAAAAAGGCGGCTGGCGTGGCGTGGTTGATTTGCGACGTTACTGCGACACCTGTGCTGAGGCCAAGGGATTTGGCTTTTTCGAGTATGGTCGGCAGTGGTTGCTTTTGGGTATCGACCGAAATCGCCCCATTATACGATTTAACCCCTGTGGCCAGCGCTGTCGCGGCCGCGGCTGAGTCAGTCACATAACCACTGACGCTCGCAGGATAGGTGCTTGCCATGCCTACCAGTAAACGGTCGAATACGGTTTGCTCGACTTCTTCAGTGTCAGGATTATCTTTGTAATAGCGGTAGGCGCTGGTGTAAGACGGCCCCATACCATCACCTATCATGATGACGATATTTTTCGGTCGCGATGGCGCTTTCGTTGGACCCGTTTCATCTGCCCAAACTGGCGTAGATAACAGCAAACTGATGCCGAGTAACAAGAGTGGCGCTTTGGTGAAACTCATATCACATCCCTAGAAGTGGTTCGGCGCTCGCGATGTGCTCGCGCCTTACAATCAACAAACTCGTTGGTAAATTCTTATGCTTTGGCGTTAATGCGTGCTTCGATAGCATCCATTAACATGCCCGTGATGTCGACATCAAATGCCGCTTGGATTTCACGGATACAGGTTGGGCTGGTCACATTGATCTCAGTCAGCTTGTCACCAATTACATCCAGCCCGACAAAAATCAGTCCGCGTTTTTTTAGCTCAGGGCCAATAGCACGGGCAATCGCCCAATCACTGTCGGATAAAGGCTGCGCCACACCGCTACCGCCGGCGGCTAAGTTGCCACGGGTTTCACCTTTCATTGGGATACGTGCCAGCGCGTAAGGTACAGGCTCGCCATCGACCACTAAAATGCGTTTATCGCCTTTAGTAATTTCAGGGATAAAGGCTTGCGCCATCGCATATTGTTGGCCGTAGCTGGTCAAGGTCTCGATGATCACCCCAAGGTTAGGGTCATCCTGCTTCACGCGGAAAATCGAGGTGCCGCCCATGCCATCTAAAGGCTTAAGAATGATATCTCCCTTAGCTTGGTGGAAGGCGCGGATACGTTTGGCATCACGGGTCACGATCGTTTCTGGGGTGAATTCGCTAAACCATGCGGTGAACAGCTTTTCGTTAGCATCGCGTAGGCTTTGCGGCTTGTTGACGATTAATACGCCTTGTTCTTCGGCGCGCTCAAGCATGTAAGTGGCGTAGATGAACTCAGTATCGAATGGCGGGTCTTTACGCATTAAGACCACGTCGAGTTCGCTCATTGGCGTGTCTTGCGCTTCGCCTAGCTCATACCATTTACTCGCATCATTGATAACAGTTAACGGACGCATATTGGCCATCGCCACGCCGTTGACCATGGCAAGATCGGCCATTTCCATATAAAACAGTTGATAACCTCTGTCCTGCGCGGCCATTAACATGGCAAAACTGGAGTCTTTCTTAATGTTGATCTCACTGATGGGGTCCATCACTATGCCGAGTTTTATCATTAATCTGTTCCTTATTTGTCGCCGTTTGCAGGCAAAAAAGCATTTATTGGATAATGGTGGCTGTTATGCCAGCGCAGCTTGCGGCTGCGGTTTAGCCTAAATCACCAAATCTGAGTTGCAGCGCCGTAATGGCCGTGAGCGAGGCGGTTTCAGTGCGAAGCACTCTAGGGCCAAGCAACACATCGGTAAATTGATAGGTTTCTGTCATGGCGATTTCTTCCGCCGACAAACCACCTTCTGGGCCAATTAACAGGCGCACGCGTGTGTGCGCTAAATCTAAGCCATTGATGCCATGTGCGGCACGTGGATGTAAATTGAGTTTCAGTGCCGAGGTTGGCTCACTGCACCAATCGTGTAAGTCCATCGCTGGACGAACCACGGGCACTTGGCTGCGGCCCGATTGTTCACAGGCGCTTACAACGATTTTCTGCCATTGCTGAATTTTTTTCTCTAGGCGTTCGCCATTAAGCTTTACACCGCAGCGATCGGAAAACAGCGGCGTAATGGTATTCACACCCAGCTCGACCGATTTTTGAATGGTGAATTCCATTCTATCACCACGGGAAATCACTTGGCCTAAGTGCAAGTTGAGTGGCGACTCAGATAAATTGACCTCACAGGAAAGCAGTTTAACTGTGACATGCTTCTTACCTGCATCGACAATTTCAGCAAGATAATCATGGCCATCGCCATTGAATAGGCTGATATGTTCGCCGTTACCCATACGCAGCACTTTGCCGATATGGGCCGCGCCATCTTCGTCTAAGTTCAACTGTTGATTGATGGCTAATGGTTGAGGTTGATAAATTCTTGGGACTCTCATTGTCGACCTTACTCGGCTAATTGTTGACGCAGTGGTGGCGCATTACAGGCATTCTGCACAAAGGGGTTATGGTTGCCTTGAGTTTGCGCTATAGCGTTATCGCGTTTGCACTCAATAGTATCAACTGGATAGGTTTTATCCCATGCCTTAAACAATTTTAATTGGCTCGACGCGATTTTAAGCCCATAGGTCTGCTGCATATAGAGGTAGGTTCTGGCTATCTTACCGCGGGCGTTTACGGGCGGCTGCGCCTGACGATTCTTAAAATCGACCACCATAGCACATTGGCCATACTGGTCGGCTTTACCGTTCCATTGGCTAAAACGGAAGTTGCTGCGATCGCCGTTCACTTCACCGATAGCGGGCACTAAGTTGTGCATGTCCGCTTCCATCTTATTAAATTCGTTACTGTTATCGGCGCAGTTTTTACGCCCGCCCTTTTGCCAGCATTGGAGCTGATGGCCAAATTCCCAAGCGGGCACTATGTGTTCCCACTCGATACGGTTGGCGCGGGTTTCCTGTTTACGGACTTGATAACCGCAGCTGGCGAGATCGGGTTTCCACGATTTGCCTTTGATCTGAATATCGCAGCCACAGTAAAAACTGGTGGCGGGTAGAGTACCTTGGCGACTTCCGGCGTAGAGCGCCTGCGACTTAGTTTTCGCTTGGCTGAAACTGCTGGGGTGTGACACTGAGGCGCTAGCGGGCACAGATGAGGTCGCGGCCCAAGTGATTAGGCACAACAAAAGTCGCCGCGAATTAACGGTTAAAGAAGTTTTGTTCAAAAATTTATCCCAAAATAACAAACACTACGCGAGCCTTTGGCTCGTCTTTTATGGCGTGATGGTAAGGGAAATGCCGCTGCTTATGCAAATTGCGTCGTACTTTTTACTCACGCAATTCCCAAATGCTGAAATTCGAATTGTGGAGTGGGTGTGAGGATTGTGCGGGAAGAGTGCTTAGATCGCCGTTAAATGGGTCTTACAGCGTTTACAGATATAACGGCTTTCACCGCGTAGCACCTTGTTATGGCGGCGAATACTTAACCGAATCGGTCCACAGGCGCAGCGATACTCCACGTCGCGACCTGCCACAGAAGTGGTATTGAAGCTGTGGGTGGTACTCGGGTTAACCTTAAATACCGTTAACATCAAAGATTGCCATTCTTTACCGTGGGGCTTGGTTTTACCAAAAAGCTGAAAACACAGTAAATGACAAATTTCGTGCGGTACAACTTCAGTTAGAAAAGCTTCGCTGTTTTCGCTTAGTAACACAGGATTGAATCGCAAACGATTCTGCTGCAGATGAGCCGTACCCGCGCTCTTTCCCCTGAGACTAAATTGTGTGACTGGGCGTGGGAAAGCGCGCTTAAGCGATGTTTCAGCTTCTTGATAACAAGCTTCAATTCGCTCTAGTACTTGTATTTGCAGTGACGAGAGTGGGCGTGATGAACCGGTGAAAATATGTGCCTGAGCCAGATCTTGTACTGGTGGACTCGTTATCAGCTGCGACTTATCTTGGCTTTGGCCCAAGGCTGCGTATGTCGATTTTGTCAGTGGGGCGAGTGCTTCACTGCTGCGACGACGTAAAGTATTGAGTAAGTCTGCAGGTTTCAACATAGGGTTAGCGTTGGATCTCGTCGGTTAAAGGTAAATATTGAGTGCTTAATACTCATTTGGTTATAAAAGCATCAGTTATAAAGCATCAGTTTTGAAGCCAATCCTATGTATGGCGCTTGGCTTCTGCGTTCGAACGCTTATTCTTGCAATCCGCTCTTATACTCAGCCTTCCAAATCAGCGCTTGAAATAAGAGTCAGGCCAAGCGTTCGCATCATAGCGAACGCTATCTGACAATGCTAGTTTCAGCCAGTGTGACTTGGCTATAAACTCGCTGCCGCCTGCATCACCATAGTGCGTACTTGTTCGACTATGGCTTGCTCAGTATCGGCATCATAGCCTTTGACTCTTGGTGTGTGAATGTGGCCGACCTTGGCATGGCTATTAAACTTTTGCTGCAAGACTATGGCGCGATAGGAAATTTCATTAGAGAGATAACCGCCGCCAGAACCTTCGACTGAGGTTTCGTTTTGCAGTTCGTTTAATGAGGTCGCGCTAAATTCACCGCGGGCAAGGGTAGTGACAGTATGGTTATCATTGACTTTCCATTGACCATCTTTGACTTGCATAGCCGAAACAGGCAGTGAAAATTCCACAAATTCGGGGCCGATAAAATCTTTACCATTAAGCTTTGGGGCAACGGGTGCGGTTTTCGTGCTGCCAGTGAGTACGTTTTGGTTATCGGGCGCCGCTGCGCTGCGATTTCGCCCTGGGAAACGTTCGATATCAAAATCAGTTCGGCCCATGCTAACGGTGAATACAAATTGGGTTTTGGGATCGCGATAAATCGGGCTCAATAGCGACTCGATAAGTCCTTGATCAAAATCTGCAAAACGTACTGGCACCATAGCGGTTTCTATTTGCGCCGTTTTACCATTAATATCAAAGCGAAAACCATCCAAGGCGAGGGCAACTAGATCGGAAGGATTACTCTGGGTGATATCTTTGTCGAGGAAGAAAGGATCGAAACCCGTGAGGAATATTTTGATTTGGACATCATCACCATATTGAATATCGCTAAAACCCCGTGATGCCTTTTCAACCGCACTCATTAATATGTCTTGTTGCCAATCGGCCATTTTAAAGTTGGCGCTGGTGGTTTTTAGACTATTAAGCATGGCAAGGCGAGCCCAGTATAAAGGTCGGTCGTCAAAATGCCCTGACTGTACATCGCGGACAGCTTGTTGCCACAATCTGTGTCCTTGGCGTGCCGCTAATTGGGTGGCGTCAACTTCGTTTTTCTTTGAACTCAGCTGAGCCAGACCATCGTCAAGTGCTTGATAGCGAGTGACTACGTCGCCTATGGTTTTTTCGGCTGCTGGTAGGCGGGAAACTTCAACGTCACCAAATAACTGCACGGCACTGGCTGTAGTCATTAAGCTGGTGGTGAGGATGAGTGTTAACACTGGCTTCAACATGTTTGGCTTCCCTGTAGTGATTAGACGTTATTCATTGGAAATAATGATTATTTTTTCGTGCGGATAGTCTCTTATGCCAAAAAGTATGCACTACAAGCTGAGGGTAATAAAGTTAAGCTCAGTGATCTTTGTCATCTTATGCCAATATCTTCTATCACAAATCATGTGGTGCTGGCATTAACCCATCTGCAACAGTGCAATAAGGTCTAGTTTGCCTCTTTTTTGCCACAATTGGTCAGCAGTTTGCTAGGGCTTGCCAAAACCCTAAGTGATAGCCTTAATCACTTTTTTAGTTCATTGGATTGGTTGTTTTTCTACAAGGAGACTTTATGCGTTTGTTCACCATATCGGCTGTGCTGGTGATGTCGTCTATTTTAGTGTCGTCAAGCTTAGTGGCGCCGACTTTTGCATCTACTACAGCTAAGGAGTGGCAAGAAACTCGCAGTTGGGATGCCAGTTTTACTCAGCACCAAGTTGAACCGCAACAAGCTAAGCAACTACAAGCTAAACCGCAAAAAACTAAGCCCCAACAAGCCTCGGGCGTGGTGGTGCTGTGGAACGAAAACAAGCAACAGGGATATACCAACAATCTTAAACGTGCCAATCAAGGTTTTTTACCAGCATCGACCTTTAAAATCCCCAATAGCTTGATTGCGCTCGAGTTGGGTGTGGTGAAGGATGAGCACCAAGTGTTTAAGTGGGATGGTAAAAGCCGTGATATTGCCACTTGGAATCGTGACCACAACTTGATTACCGGGATGAAGTATTCGGTGGTGCCAGTCTATCAAGAGTTTGCCCGCCATATTGGTGAGGCGCGAATGTCGAAGATGATCGCCTCTTTCGATTATGGCAATGAGACTATCTCGGGTAACTTAGATAGCTTTTGGCTCGATGGCGGTATTCGGATATCGGCCACTGAGCAAATCGATTTCCTGCGCCGACTTTATCACAACAAGATACACGCTTCTGAGCGCAGTTTACGTATTGTTAAGCAAGCCATGCTGACTGAAGCGAATTCTGACTATATTATCCGTGCGAAAACCGGTTATGCAGTCAGAGCGGAGCCAAGCATTGGCTGGTGGGTAGGTTGGGTTGAACTCGATGATAATGTATGGTTTTTTGCGATGAATATGGATATTCCCGACGCCGCAGGTTTACCATTGCGTCAAGCCATTACTAAGGAAATCTTAAAACGGGAACGCGTAATTCCTTAGCCCATGAGGGATTGCAGACTTTCTTGGCTGCTAAAGCGTTTTACGAAGAAGTCTAAGAAGACGCTGATGTTGGTGGCCAGTTGGCGTCGACTCGAATAAACCCCGTAAACCTTAAACGGTTCAATCGGCCATTCCTGTAAAATCGGTACTAGTTGTCCATTGGCAAGTTCGGTCTTACAGGCCGAATTGGATAACATGGCGATGCCAAAATCATCCATGGCTAATTGCTTCACCATGATAGGGCTATTGACCCGCACTTTACGTTGGAAGTTCGCCATGGTTTTACGCGAACCTTTACCCAGTGGCCAAATCGGCGCCGAGCGAGAAGTCCCCAATAAAATACCACTGTGCAGGCTGAGTTCTTTTGGCGTTGCGGGCGTGCCTTTGAGTTTTAAGTAACCTGGGCTCGCGACTAAAATCGGTTGGCGTTCAAACAGTAATCGTGCGACTAAGTCCGATGATTGAAGTGGGCCATATTTGATGGCTATATCATATCCTTCGCCGACCAAACCAATATCGTTGTCGGTAAACTGGACATCCAATTCAACATTGGGATATAAACGCATAAATCCGCTACAGAGGTTAGCGATTAGTTCTTGGCTAAATGACACCGGGATCGCAATCCGTAATGATCCTGACACATCATCGTGAGTATTCTCGATAACAGCCTTGGCCGCTTCCACCTCATTGCGAATGGAATCACAGTGTTGGTAAAAGAGTGCCCCGACTTGGGTCAGACTCAAGTTACGGGTGTCGCGCTGTAATAATCGCACGCCAAGTTGTTCTTCAAGCTGCGCGATTTTGCGACTTATGGTGGATTTTGGGTGGCCGGTTTCACGTGCAGCTTGGGAGAATCCCTTCGCTCTAACTACGGCTGCAAATAGCATCATACCGTTTAAATCTGGCATGTTTTTCCCACTGTCTCATATTTGGAACATAGCGTCTTATGCAGTTTAATGGCATTTGACGGGATAACAAAGTTATATTTATTGGCTAAAAATTTTCAGAGGCTAAGCAGAGGATCTTTTGATGACCAGCAATAATCAGCCCACACACATGACTCAAGCCCAAACGCCCGATCCGCTTTTTTTACAAGCCGAGCATTTGGCAAAGGATTTTTCTCTGTTTCCTAAGCACAGCAAACAGAGTTTATCGGAAGAAATTAAAGGTCTTTTAAATGAGGATGCCATTCAGGCAAACTTGAAAGACTTGGCATCGTTAGATGTCGACGGTTACGTTACTAAAGTGATCCAGCCGACCCAAGATAAAGGTCGTCCTGGTGCAAAACGTATCATTGCCGATCTTAAAGGTCGCTTGATTACTGAAACTCACTTGGGCTCTTTTTACAGTGCTGAGGTCGAGCTGAACTTCGGTTCACGCACTCGTCGTATTGGCTTTATCGCCCAAGAACGCACTACCGCAAACGGTGCTTGGATGCCTGAGCATCATTACGCCGCCTGTAAAGCAATTCGTCATTTCGCCGAATTGTCTATGCCAATTATCTATTTAATTGATACTCCTGGGGCGGATGCTGGCGAAATCGCTAACAGCCAAAACCAAGCGCATTCAATTTCTAAAGCTATCGCAGAAAGCGCCAACGTTGACGTACCGACAGTCGGTATTGTGATCGGTGCCGGTTATTCCGGCGGTGCGATTCCATTAGCGGCGGCGAACATTCTGTTGTCGTTGCGTGACGGTATTTTCAACACGATCCAGCCACAAGGTCTGCAAAGTATTGCCCGTAAGTACAACTTATCTTGGCAAGAATGTGCGAAATCTGTGGGTGTATCACCAGAAGAGCTTTATACCTCAGGTTGTATCGACGGTATTATCGACTTTTCACCGGGCGACCGTGATGAGCGTCAGCACAATCTGCGCCGCGCTATTATTAGCAGCGTAGAAGCGGTTGAGCGTGCAGCGATGAATTTTGTACGTGAATCTAAAGATTTACGTGAGCATTATGATCGCAGCTTAACCCGTTTCTTAAATCCATCTAAAAACCTGATGGCTTTGGAACTGAACGCAGAATTGGCTGTGGCAACGAGCCCGACCAGTCACCACAACCTGTTCGGCAGCGCCTATCGTTATCTGCGTTATTTAACGCTACGTAGCCGTATCCATTCAATTTCTCAAGAACAATATGGTCGTCTGTCTCGTGCTAGCGTGCCAGAAGGTGATCTGTTGGCGCGTATCCAACAAGAACAAGACCGTGTGTTCCAAGCTTGGTTATCTAACCCAGATAAACTGGTTTATGACGAAGAACTGAACAAATTGTGGACCACCTTTGTCGCTAAGCGTGATGAAGTGTCAACCGAGCGTAACATGCTGACTCGTTTGATTTTGGGTGAACCAAAAGAGAACTATAAGAAAGCACGTAAGGCGCTGTTATTTAACATCAGCTGGTCTTTGTATCACCGCTGGAAGAGTAATGCGGCCAACAACTTCAAAGGGCTGATTCAGCACTTAGAAAGTTTGCCAAAGTCTGTAACTCAAGCTAAATGGCCTGAGCTGAATCAGCTGACCGTACTCGATGTGGTTGTGAATGAAGAGCTGCGTGAAGACTTTATTTGGCAATGCCATAACATTCTGATCTTCAATGCCTTGTACGACAACGTTGTTGGTAGCTTAGCGTCAATCGCGAAAGAAGCCATGATGTCGAAGAGTTTGTCACGTAATTCAGTGAACAACTTGCTGCACAAGTCAATTGACCATGCAATGTCGACACAAGATACCTCGAACGACAAAGCTAAGTTCTACAAGTGGCTAAAATACTTCATGGGTCAATCGAACCGTGCCGATTTATTAGTCCGCGTAGAGCAGTGGAAGAGTGTGGGTTTCCCTCAACTTAACGACAGTCTATTCGTGGTACTGACTTACTTCTTCGAACGTCTACTGCCTGAGTATTTCGATAGCGAAAGCGATACCAGCAAGTACACTGGCGCGATCAACCCTGTGCGTATCGGTCGTCGTAAGGACTTCTGGAACCGCTTGACCATGGGTTATCAGGATTTATTGATCCAAAAAGTGCTGCGTGACGAAAAACGTAAAGGCAACATGACTTGGGAAAATGTGGTTAAGCAGTTCTTTACCCATTTCGAAGAGATCAATGGCGACAAGATGTCGGCTAACTTGCTCAACTTCCCGGGCTTCCGTTTATCGATTGAAGACGCGTTAGATAAAGGCATTCGCCCATGTGGTTTGATCACAGGTATTGCTGACTTTAAAGAAAAAGGTCAAAAAGTGCGTGTGGGTGTGGCTGTGTCTAACACCGCATTCCAAGCCGGTGCATTCGATATGGCCAGTGCCGAGAAATTCTCAGCGCTGTTGATCGAGTGTGCTAAGCGTAAATTACCTGTCGTGTGCTTTATCAGTTCAGGCGGGATGCAGACTAAAGAAGGTGCCGCGGCGCTATTCTCAATGGCTGTGGTGAACGACCGTATCACGCGCTTTATTCGTGATAACGAATTGCCTGTACTGATGTTTGGTTTTGGTGACTGTACTGGTGGTGCGCAGGCGAGTTTTGTGACTCACCCATTAGTGCAAACTTACTACCTGTCTGGCACTAACATGCCATTCGCAGGCCAAATGGTAGTGCCAGCTTACTTGCCATCAACGGCAACCTTGTCTAACTACTTGTCAAAAGTACCTGGCGCAATGGCGGGCTTAGTCCATAACCCTTTCAGCGACAATTTAGACTCTCAGTTAGCGGGTATCGATCCTCTGATGCCAATGCCTTCGGCAAAAATTAACGACGTGATCATCAATGCACTGTCGACCTTAGTGGTTGAAGCAACTGTTGAAGAAGAAGTGATAGTGCAGAACGATCCACGCCAGTTAATGAAGCCAATTAACAAAGTATTGGTTCACGCCCGTGGTTGTACAGCAGTGAAATTGATCCGTAAGGCGCATGACAATAATATCAATGTGGTATTAGTGGCGTCGGATCCTGATATGACATCAGTGCCAGCGGACATGCTCAAAGATTCCGACAAGTTAGTTTGTCTCGGTGGTAACACCTCGGATGAAAGTTACTTGAATGCATACTCAGTGCTGAAAGTGGCCGAGTATGAGCAAGTGGATGCATTACACCCTGGTATCGGTTTCCTATCAGAAAGCCCGCAGTTTGCTGCACTGTGTGTGAATAACGGTGTTAACTTCGTCGGTCCTAGCGTGCATTCAATGACGACTATGGGTAACAAGTCGAACGCGATTAAGACATCGCAAGCGCAAAATGTACCTGTAGTGCCAGGTTCTCACGGTATTCTGACTAATGCTGAGCAAGCCGTTAACGTGGCGAGCGAAATTGGCTATCCAGTACTGCTTAAAGCGGTACAAGGTGGTGGCGGTAAAGGTATTCAGGTAGTGAAACGTCCTGAAGACATGATTGGTCTATTCCAAAAAACGGCAACCGAAGCGGCTGCTGCCTTTGGTAACGGTGACTTGTACCTAGAGAAATATGTGACATCACTGCGTCACATCGAAGTGCAGTTACTGCGTGACAAGTTCGGCAACGCCAAAGTATTGGGTTTACGTGACTGTTCGGTTCAGCGTAACAACCAAAAAGTGGTCGAAGAGTCTGGTTCAACTATGTTGCCGGATGAACTGAAAAAACAAGTACTGGCTTATACCCGTGCTTTAGGTGACGCGACCGATTACATGGGCGCAGGTACCGTTGAGTTCATCTATAACTTAGATGCGAACGAAGTCTACTTCATGGAGATGAACACGCGTCTGCAGGTTGAGCATCCAGTAACGGAAGCCACTTCAGGTATTGATATCGTTAGCGCGCAGTTTGATATCGCCGCTGGCCGTTCAATTGAAGCGTTAGAGCCTAAAGAAATTGGTTATGCGATGGAAGTACGTGTGACGGCTGAGAAAGCGGCGCTCGATAGCCATGGCATACTGCAACTGATCCCAAATCCAGGCAAGATCACTGAATGTGTGTTCCCTGAACATCCAGATGTGGAAATCATTTCGATTGCAGCGCCAGGTAAAGAAGTATCGCCATACTACGATAGCTTGATTGCGCAAATCATCATGCGCGGTGAAAACCGTGAGGATGTGATTGCCAAACTGTACGAATACTTAGACAGCGTAGTGCTGAAAGGCATCGCGACTAACATTCCGTTACTCAAGCTTATTCTGAAAGACGGTACCTTCAACGAAGGTGTTTACGATACTAACTATCTGCCACGTTTAATGGCTGAGCTGGACATTCCTGCGTTGATCGCTGAAATGGAAGCCGCCGCTGAAACTGTGGAAGTGGACACTGAGTCACTGCGCGTTGGTGAAAGTAACGAACTGAAAGTGTTAGCCCAAGGCGCAGGTATCTTCTATACCTCTTCTGCACCGGGTGAAGCGGATTTTGTGAAAGAAGGTGACATAGTCACAGTCGATCAAACGCTAGCACTCACAGAAGCGATGAAGATGTTCTCGCAAGTGACCTTAGCCGGCTTTAACCGTCAGAGTGCGATTCTGTACCCTGAGGATAAGAAGTATCGCATCGAGCGGATCCTGAACAGCAATGGTCAGCAAGTGTCTCAAGGTGACTTACTGTTCGTGGTCTCGCCAGTAGAAGAATAAGCTCAGCGTTTAACGCCATAGCTGAATGAGAAAATACCCGCCACTGGCGGGTATTTTTTTAGCATTGTTATTTGGCGCTACTATATGAAAGAGGGTTACCACTCTTAATATATGACGGTTTTAATGAACCAACTTAGAGCCAAGAGATAAGTCCATAGTATACAAGTGACCAGTATCAGCGTTGTGTAAGACCGGTATCTCTGATTAAGTCGTTAAAGAGTCTCTTTAATCAGTCGTTCGCCTATTAAAACTAAACAGGCAGTACCAAGAACCTACCTTTGGCCTCGATAATCAACGAAAACCCCATGCCTTATCCGTAGTCATACAGGCCAATCCAACCTCATATTAAGCTGAAACTGACTCAAAATTGAGCTGGGTGTGGATAAGCTTGGGGGTAAGTGGTGAGTATCTTGTGGCTAGTTTAGGTAATCAGAATTAACTGCAAATTTCCTTAAAATAGGGGTTGCACAAAATCTCCTGGTCCCTATAATGCGCATCCACTGACACGGCAGACAGCGTTAAGCAGCCTGATGTGACAGTTCATCGACGAGTTTACTGATTGATGAGTGTTGAGAAAGTTTGCAAAAACTCCTTGACGCAGAACGGGAAATGCGTAGAATACGCAGCCCTAGCCAACTGGAAGCGTTCGACGCTCAGTGTGGTACTCAATTCCTCTTACGGATATTGAGTTGCTCTTTAACAAGATAAAACAAGAAATCTGTGTGGACACTCACAGGTGTTGAGTTAATCGAAACTGCTTAACCTTAGGGTTGGCAGTCAAAAATTTAAATCAATGTAACAATGAGTGTTCATAGCAATATGTACAGTTTGTTTCAGCCCTTCTTTTATAAGGAGTGCGAGAAACAAAAAAATCAGAATTC
>NZ_JAUOET010000041.1:0-30424 GCF_031932075.1 Shewanella sp. SP1S2-4 | reverse complement strand
GCGATTTATTCCAACAACTACTCGAACCTGAAAATCTACACCGAGCTTGGCGTCAAGTTAAAGCCAATAAAGGCGCGGCTGGCATCGATGGCATGACTATCGAAGCCTTCCCGCTTTGGATGCAACAAGGCGGTTGGCAACGGTGTAAATCTCTACTGGAACGAGGTGAATATAACCCTTCAGCAGTCAGACGCGTAGAGATCGACAAACCCGATGGCGGTAAACGCAAACTGGGTATCCCTAACGTCATTGATCGTGTGATACAGCAAGCTATTGCTCAAATTCTCACGCCGTTGTTTGACCCTTTCTTCTCGGCTAATAGCTTCGGCTTTAGACCGAATAGGAATGCCAAACAAGCGGTCTTGCAAGTCAGAGATATCATCAAACAGAAGCGCAAATTTGCCGTCGATGTTGATCTGTCCAAGTTCTTTGATCGAGTAAATCACGACCTGTTGATGACTCAATTGAGGATCAAGGTACAGGATAAGCGTCTGCTGGCGCTTATTGGTAAATACCTGCGAGCTGGTGTGATGGTCAACGACCAATTTGAAGCAAGCTTCGAAGGCGTGCCTCAAGGCGGCCCACTCTCGCCATTACTCTCTAACATTATGTTGGACAGTCTTGATAAAGAGCTGGAAAGCCGAGGGCACAAATTCGCCCGCTACGCGGACGACTTTATCATTTTGGTAAAGTCTATTCGAGCGGGAGAGCGGGTACTCAAGAGTATTACTCGCTACCTTGCCACTAAGCTAAAATTGGTTGTTAATGAACAGAAAAGCCAAGTGGTAGAGGTAGGGCAAAGCAAGTTCCTCGGTTTTACCTTTAACCGCGGGAAGATCCAGTGGCATGCTAAAACATTACACATTTTTAAACAAAAGATGAAACGCCTGACGAACCGAAATTGGGGCGTTAGCATGGGATATCAATTGTTTAAAGTACGGCAATACATGCAAGGCTGGATCAACTACTTTGGCATAGCCAACGCTTATCAAGGGTGTGTCGATTTAGACCATTGGATCCGTCGTCGAGTGCGTATGTGCTACTGGCGTCAGTGGCGAAAACCGCGGACTAAGGTACAAAACTTACTTAAACGTGGCGTCAGGATCCAAGCTGCCGTTGCTTGTGGGATCACAAGTAAAGGCCCATGGCGGAGCTCGAAAACACCAGGAATACAGCAAGCGCTGAGTAATGAGTATCTTAAGAAAGCAGGATTGTATTCACTGAGAGATGGATGGATCGCGGTTCACTATCCGAACCAGAAAACAGGTTAGGCGTTCTAAATGAACCGCCCTGTGCGGAGCCGCATGCAGGGTGGTGTGGGGGCTGGAGGCTAGATACCTCCGGCTACCCGATTTAACGAAGCCGCTTTGCGGTAGGAACAGGATAAAGCCATCCTTTTCACCCTCGTCCTAAATACTTGTTAGGCGCGCCCAGCTTCGGTCGCAAACCTAGGAGTATCATCATGGACATTCTCGAACAACAACGCTTTGATTTACTTTATGAACAACATCTTACCAACTTAACCTTGCAAGGCAAGCGGCCTGCAATCATTGATGCCTATAGCCGAGCTATACGCCGTATTGCAGCATATTTTGACTGCTGCCCCGATACCCTGACCTCCGATGATTTAAAGCGCTATTTTGCCGACTTAATTGCCTCACATTCATGGAGCACCGTCAAACTCGACCGCAACGGCTTGAAGTTTTTTCTACTTTCACGTCCTCAACAAATCTTGGCAATGGCTTAATATTGTTAAGCCACCACAGACTGAACCCCATATATGTCCGATGGTGTTAGACCAGAACATTATGTATTTTGTGGCTTTATCGCTTTCGGTCTATAATGTGAGTTACTATTTTCTTAAAAAAAATGGAAAAATTAGAAGAGTTTTACATAGCCGAACTAGCGAATATTCGACAAGATCCCATTATTTCCAAGTTACTTTCAAAGTTGCCGCCGGAGATAAGTGATAGCTATACGAATGAGCAACTAATGGGTATTAGAATTGCCTTAGGTGACCGTACTTGGGGTAAGCATTTTGTTGATAGTCGTGGTACTTTTTCGCTTCCATTTATTAAGTGGCGTTTTTACTATGTGTTTCTCTTAGGTAAAAATAAACGCGCTTATACTCGCCGTGAAAAGCGGTTTTCATTGCTGGCCTTCTCTACATTAGTGCTCGGTTTTATGCTACTGAGCGTACTGTTTGGACTGCTGCTCTTATATCTACTGAAATCATCCCTAGGTATTAATATTTTCCCCGAGATATCATTAGGAATTTGGGATTGGTTTAAAGACCTATTTAACTAATTTGTGTATTTAATGGAGACTTTAGTAAATTGCGGCGACAGATATAACGTTCAAGCAGCTCAAAGCAGTCTGAATGTTCATTCATTTCTTGCCAATAGAGTTTTTGTAATTGTGTATAGGCAAGATGTAACGTTTCTGTCTGTTTTTTTGATGTATTATTTTTTAATATGTTTATTAATTCTTCGAACCCATATGCAATTAGCCCAGCTTGTGGTAGACATTGACTATATTCGTAACAATTACGGCTATTTTTAATATAGCTTTCATGGTCGAAAAGGTAGAAAACTATAGGGATATTTAACGGTAATACATCAATAAATAAAGATGAATAATCCGTAAGTAACAGATCTACTTGATGTAAGATACCGTAGACATCCTCCCAACTGCTGATATCTCTTACATTAGGGTATGCACTAAAGTGTTTAGCATAATGTCTTTCATTCGGGTGTAATCTTAACAAAAACAAGCAGTCTGAATTGACTAAAAACTGGGATAACACACCCCAGTTGAAGGCTTTTTCGTAGGGGGATTGTACTGTTTCAGTATTACTTAAGTTGGCATCTCGCCAAGATGGGGCATACAGTATGACCTTTTTATAGCTTGTACCATCAGGTTTTGAATTGATACTTTGACATTTATCCGGATAGCGGCGATAAAAATCAGTTCTTGGATTACCGCAACTGAGCAATTGTTTTTTTTGTAATCTGAAGGCGCTGCAAAATAAACGGTCAACTAATGGACTTGGACTGAGCATCAACTGAGGTCGAACATATTCTTGGTGATACAGTAGTGAATGCCAAGTTTTTTGCCAATATGAATTGGATTGATACTTATGCGCTAGAGGTCCGTGGTCTATATCAAACTCAATCCTTTTCAACGGGGAACCATGCCAGAGATTGATTTTAATTGAACCACTAGCAAACCACTGATTGACGTCACCAATATAACTATTATATATGTAAAACCTTGCCGTTAGTGCATGATAAACACCTTCTAAACTCCATCGTTCATAGGCGATAAATCCTTTTTTCCTCAGCGCGTTAACTAGTGATGCATCACCACTAATCCAAATTACATGCATAAATTTATTTTTGTGCCAGTGCAGATATAAATATTTACTGTTATCCGCAAAAAGGTTTTTATAGCAACCAAATACAGCTTTATTTCCTTGCCGCGGAAAAAACCATGAAAGACCATAAATACATTTCTTTAATAATGAAGTAAATAAGTTTGTTTTCATGATGAACCTCACTTAATCAAGGCGGAGGATGGCAATCTGATGCAGTTTGAGCGAGGGACTGCCAAGTTGGTTTTGATTTCAGTGGTTGAAATAGCATCTGTTCTTTCCAAATAAATCACTTGGCAAAACTCTTTTAAATAATCAAATTTCCCCTGCCAATCAGAACCCATACCAAAGATATTCACATTGAGTTCTACAATATCTTTAGCTTTTTGCTGCCAGTGAGTTTCAGGTATCACTAAATCTACATATTTACAGGCACTTATCATCTCTATACGTTGCTGGTAATTAAAAAAAGCCACTTTTCCTTTGAGAGAATTAAACTCATCTGTTGATACACCAACAATAAGTTTATCTCCCATCGCTTTGAGTCTTTGAAATAATCTCACATGACCATAGTGGAACAGATCATAGGTACCATAAGTGATGATTGATTTCATGATTAATTCCTCTTGCTTGAGTGAGAGTCAATATGGGCTTGTATTGATTGTGTACCCAAGGCTGAATGTACAGCCCTAGAATTTTGTTTTAATAGTTGACGAACTTGATCACGTTTATTCTTTGTCTTGAAGTCTTGCTCTATAATGATTTTTTCTTCTTCTGGTATAGCATATGGTGCGAGTAATTGAACTGGGCCATAAACGCCATGCTTACTTGGTTCTTGTGCTGTATATGGTGATTGCTCTGTTTTTGCACTCAATCCCATTAGATGCAATTTTCCGAGGCACACATGGTAAAGCTGAGGTAATAATGCAAGACCTTGATATGGTATATTAAAGCGCCAACTGTTAAGCAATTTATTTTGATTACTTATTAATTGCATTTTGATAAAGCCATGCCATGAATGTATGACTCCCCAAGTAAACAGTATGGGCCAGAGTGGCAGGCTTAAACATAATAATAATAGGGAAATTAGCCGAATTAAAAAAGACTCAGTATGGGGTATCTGTTTATGACTTGTGGAAATTAATCTAGGATCATTGATTTTTATCGCGGATTTTAGCCCTACATTAATAAGTACATTCTGACTAATAATGCAGTTATCAATATTGAGACCTTCGCCAACAAAGCTATTATCTAAAATTAAGCAATCATTTAAATTACAATCTTTTTCAATCAGACACTTATTGCCAATAACAATTTTATTTTGCATGTTTACGTTAGGTGCAATCCATGTTTGTTCACCTATGGCTCCCCAAGCATGTAGTCGCGAAAGTAACCCTGTTCTTGTTTTGGCTCCTAAGTAAAAATATTTAGTCGGTTTGATACTGGCACTCGGACGTCCCGAGGCTGTCAGCCCGTAAAAGCTTGCATCTGCGATTGTCAAGTTGGCGTAAAGATAGGATTCAAAGCTATCGAGCATGGCGCATTGACCATGTAAAATTTCAGTTATAGCTTCCGCACATAATGTGGTGTTGTCTAATGGCCAATCGAGTAAATGTAAGTGATTTTGGGCCGCTGGCAGCATTAATAATCCTGGATTTAAATCAGCTAGCTTCGGGCGTACTAAGCGTAATTTTATGTTTTTGCTATAATTAACGAAGCAATTTATACAAGGAGAGCGCAATATATCGCCTCGAGCAACTAAGGTTTCCTCATTTAAATCCAGTTTCATTCGTGACATAACTTGAGTAACCGATTCCTGTACTTTAGTCAGGAAATATTCAATCTTTACACCCCAGCGGCTACCATCACCTAAATAAGCTTCTATCTTTTCAGCATGGCTTGAAATAACCAGCTTAACTTGAGTGATTCCTGCATCTGCAACATCTTCGAGCGTATACTCAATTAAGGCTCGATTTCCCACTGGTAGTAGCGCAGGGCAATATTGCTCATCCAATGGCGATAACTCATTTCCATGACGATTCGCGAAAATAATGGCTTGCATAGCATTCTCCTTAATAGGCACCGCGACTGAAGATAACTGCAGGGATTGTTTTAATTAACAAATAGATATCCTCAGTTAGAGACTGTTGATAGATGTAATCAACATCCAGCTCGACTTGCCTGTCAAAAGGAATATTTGAGCGTCCAGATACTTGCCATATACAAGTAATTCCAGGCTTTACTTGTAATCTACGGCGGTCACTGGGGCTATATTGAGCGACTTCTCTAGGTAATGCTGGGCGCGGTCCAACAAGGGACATATCGCCGAGTATAACATTCCAAAGTTGAGGTAACTCATCGATAGAGGTTTTTCGAATAAATTTACCGATGCGAGTGATTCTGGGGTCACATTTCATTTTAAAAATAACCCCACCTTGCATTTCGTTAGCCTTTTGTAGGCTTGCTAAGCGAGCCTCTGCATCCTGATACATAGATCGGAATTTCCACATAGTAAAAGTGTGATTGAACTTCCCAACCCTTTGTTGGCTAAAAAGGACCGCTCCTGGTGATTCGAGGCGAATGAATAACGCCACAAGCAGAAGTAAGGGCGCCAGTAACACCAATGCAAATGCTGCAACACTCACATCCAAACTGCGTTTGGCAATACGATTAAGTAATAAGCGCAGTTGAATACGGCCGCAGCGTTGCTGTGTGCTGGATTTACTCAAATTTGGATAGTTGATTACGTTGGTTTTTGTTTCAGATTGATGTGGTTTCTGATTATTAAGTTGGCGTACTTCTTTTCTTACTCTTAATAAAAACAAAGGATTACCAAATATGTAGCGACGCCACATGCGCCTAGGCTCTTGTATTAGGCGCCAAATCCATTCCATACCCATTTGTCTTAACCAGAGTGGTGCTCTGTTGATGCGATTAGAATAAAAGTCGAATAGACCACCTACACCAATACCAACGGCGGGGCTTAACTTAGAATGATATTTTGCAAGCCACAGTTCTTGTTTAGGTGCACCCATTGCAACAAGTAAAACTGCTGCACCTGATGAGTTAATGATTTTAAGAACCGATTTCGTGTCGGCTTCATGGAAAAAACCATGATGAGTTCCCGCAATCTTAAGCATAGGATGTGAAAGTTGTAATTGTTGCGCAGCTTGATGTGCCACTTCTGGTGCGCCGCCTAATAAAAACAGGGACAGTTCTTCTTTTATCAATTGCTCACAAAGTAGTGGGAGCATATCGGTGCCATTGAGATTAGCTTTTAATCCAACACCTAGCCAACGGCAAGCTATTCTAGCGCCGATTCCGTCGGCAAAAATCGCTTCACAGTTATTTAACTCACGATGGTACTGACTGTCTGTGTAAGCTTTATTGAGGCAGTCAGCATTAACAAAAGCAAATTGAGTTAGGCTTTTCGCCGGTGTTTTTGCTTTCGACACAATAAGATTTAGCATGCCATTCATCGTTGCATTGTGTAGTGACAACCCAAATAGTGAAATTCGCTCTGCTTGTGATGTCTTGTTGGAAGTTAATGCACTATTAATTGTGACTCTGACTAAAGCTAAAAGGTAATTCCACAGACTTGAATATGCTTTCCGTAAAGAGGGTAAACTGTCTTCAAAGTCGATGCCTATCCTGCGTTGCATCGATGAAATTGACACTAAGCCTGGACGGCAAAAAAGCACTGGTTTTGGTTCAAACGAAAAATGAACTTCATCACCCAGTAGACCTATATCACCTTTTATAATATTAATAATAACAGGTAGTTGATGAGTCCACCCTTGATAGGGGAATTGATATAAACCGACCAGGTTATCGGTTCCATGAATATAAACGCGCTCTAGCTTAGTTTTATTCATGACTTTGAGATAAAGATAAATACATGAGATTAGAGGGAAGAAAAGCAGCAATGCAGCTAGTGCGATAATGCGATCTGCGAATTGTATTGACCAAAGAGTTGGTATACATGTTTTACTCAGGTTCAATGTGTTCATCATTAACTCCTAACTGACTTTATTGGTTGCTCAAGAGTTACTGCTACTTATTATTTAACTCAGAGCCTTTACCTAACAATGCACAATGTAGGCCATACTTTAAACTCATTGAAAATCATTGATTTAACTTATTTTTTAACAAAGAAAATTTCTTATTTGCAGTTTGCAATGCAAGCTGCAAATAAAAGTCGGAATAAATCAAACGAACTACAGTGATAAAGTTTAACGTTAGGGTTATTAACCCGCATGTGCATATGCGGGATAAGGTCGATAAAGATTACTTAAGATTTGATGACAATACTGAAGGCTTTACACCATCACGTTTAATCCGCATTTTTTGGCGGTATCCTATATAATACTGCCCCGCAGTTTCACAGATTTTGTAGATACTGCTGGGTAGTAACCACTGCAAATAAGCTGCAAATAGCGTTGTTAGTGTGCGACTCGTCTCTGTGATCAATATTGTCGGCGAGGTAATTAAAGCTTGATTAACTAGATTTTTTGCCATTTTCCCATCCCCAAGGCGAATAGCTTGCCGTGCTAAATAGCGAAGTTGATAGGCTCTAGCTGCATTTTCGTGAATCTTTAAGATTTTAGGCGCGAAACGGCGTGCTTTAGTTATCATTTGCTCCCAAGACGCGAGCTGCTTAGTTAAGTTTGACGATAAACCACCATGATTTAATCGGTAATAAGTTAAGGGTTCGGGAATACCTTCCATTTTCCACTGTGTGGTGGCCAAAATACGAAACCAGCATTCAATATCCTCTGACTGGCGAAAATTTTCATCAAAATAACAACTGTAGCTTTCGGTATGATTCAATGCTTGAAAACGGATTTCATTCAATGTTTCGCGGCGGATCACAGGGGCGGAACCATTACCAACTGGGTTTCTGCACAGTAGATGACCAGGATTTATGTTGGTTAATTGTGGCATTTGGAAAAAGTTAATAGGATTTCCATGGTAATCAATAAAACTAGACCGTGAAAAGCTGATCCCTACCTTTGGAGAGTTTTTCAGGTGCTCAACATGGAGCATTAATTTATCAGGATGCCAAAGGTCATCCGAGTCGATAAAAGCCACATAGCGACCAATTGCGTGGCGTATTCCAGTATTACGCGCCGCGGCCAGCCCTTTGTTAGCAGTATGGGTCACTATTCTTATGCGACTATCGGAGAAGTTCTGGCATTTAGCTAAACTGTTATCGGTTGCGCAATCATTCACTATGATGAGTTCAAAATCAGTATAACTTTGAGCTAACACGGACTGAATCGCCTTAGACACAAAGGCTTCAACATTGTAAACAGGCATAATGACTGAAACTGAAGGGATCATAATGAACCTCCTAATGAGGGAGATAGAGTGATTAAGCCAAGTTTTTTGGCCGTGGGTTTCATAACAAAATAAGCAAATAGTGGCATGTAAATCAGGTAGCAAACGAAGATATTCATGGCGACAGTTGTAAGTCCCCACAGTGATCCTAGGCTTATAGCAAGAGTGAGAAGCGCAACAAATCCAAAATTGCACAAGAGATTTAATTGATTTAGGCCGCTTGAGATGAGCAGTTGGCTTGCAGCTTCACCTAATGGGCGCGTTAAACCACTTAAGCACAGCAAAATAAATATAGGCAAAGCGCCAGCATCAAGCCAATGTTCGCCATAAACAATCGGTAAATACCAAGGTGCGAGTATGCTTTGCAAGCTAATAATGGGAAGTGTAACTAACATGATACTGAGCAGGGCGTGACGGTATTTCTGTAATGCGTTTTCACTATCGGGATGACAGAGGTGGGAGTAAAACGCGGTACCAAAACTTTGTACTAGGCCAAGGCTTACACCTAAACTGGCATTTACTGCAAAAAAATATACACCAAGTGCTTCTACGCCTAAAAAATAACCTACTAATAAATAATCGATATTCTGTCTTAATGCTAAACTAAAATCCCCAATACCTACCATAAGTCCGAAGTGCAATAAATTCCGGCATTTTTGTGCACAGGAATGTTTAATAAAATATTTCCCTTGTCTATCAAAAATTGATGTCGAACTGATGGTGAGATGATTGTGATAACGATGGATCCCTATCCAAATTAATACTACCAACACTTTGGGAATAACTATTCCCCATATTCCAAAACCACAAAGTACCAATATTGCAGTAAGAACACTATCAGCAATGGTTTGCCAAAGACTTGCTCTACCAACAACGCGCATTCTATTGTTTCTTAAGTTTGCTGTGGCATAGATCATACCAAAGGGGAGTAATAAGAAGCTTGTTGCCATGAGTATCATAGGCTTAACTATCGACATATCTTGATAGTAAATAGCGATGGGGCCACTGAGTAAGCTCAAGGCAACAAAAGACGATAAACACACAAACCAGTTAAGTCCGTTGGCACTGGCTAAATGGGATATGAAATCAGAGTCTTGCATTTTTATTAATGGTGCAGAGGTTATTCTGCGAATAAAAATACTTATAATTTCAAACGAAGTTAGAATAATTGCCACTTGGCCAAAGATATCTGGCGTGAGTAAACGCGCAAGAATAATACTGCTGCCTAAACGAACGACACGCCCTAATACCTGTGCTGAACCAAGCCAAAGCATATTAGTTGCAAGGCGTTTAGTGCCTTGTATGTGCCATATGGCACCTATCTGCGCTAACGTTTTCATCAAACAACCTATTCAACTGAGTTTGTCCTGATGAGGTAATACAGTTTCTGTGCCATAATTCAAAATTTTATTTATTTTATTAAATAACAATATCTTAGGTTTGCTTGTGATAATGAGTATAGTCGATGCTTTCGTTATAAAAATTTGTTAGTTGCAAAATGCAAATCAAGATGCAAATAACACGTAAGAGGCCGGTATCGTAAAATAAGGCTTAATTGGTGGGGTATTTAGTTTGAGTATGAGCGGCGCCGAGAATAACTAATCCAGGCCAGAAAAGGTAAGCAAGGATCTCGAGATTTTCTCCAAAAGTATATAACAGTAGTATGAGTATAATTGCCATACCAACGGCAGAAAGCCGTGATTGCATAACAGAGGATAGTAGGCAGCAAACGCTTACTATCAGTGGTAATGCAAGCGCTATAGCACCGACAATACCTTTTACGAATAATAACCCATACCAAGTGTGATGTGAGCCTATTGGCATGTATTCAACCATATGGGGACCACGTTCAACTATGCCATGACCCCATATTACGGCCTCATTTGCCCAGCGTTCGACGGCAATATTCCCAAGAGCTTCGCGCACACGAGTTGAATCTGCTCTGGCAGCTTTGACGCTATGAATGCTTGATTCTATCGTGGATAGCACAGTCTCTCCGAGCACCCCGGCCAATAAAAAGACTGGGCTCAATAGCAGATAAAGCCAAGGATATTTAGCATAACGAATAAAATTGAAATAAACGATTAGTGCAAAACAGCAAAGTATCGCAAGTCTTGACTGGGAAATGAGTACCATGATTATGCTCCCAATGATCCCGTACAAACGATAGCGTTTATCCGTTTCCTGAAGAGCAAATAAAAAATACAGATTACCCACCATACCAAGAGCAGGAGCCCATGGAGTAAATAGGCGCCAGCGTGGAATTCCGCTACCAGGGTCGATTTCATATAGGCTTACGCTGAAAAACTCAGGACCAGGACCACCAATAATACTTAACGGTGAGACATAGAGCGTACTTGGTAAACCTACTCTCCAAGCTAAAATGAATAATGGAAATAGTATTAATGTATGTTTACCGACCACACAGCTAGCCCGATAAATTAATTCTGGTCTTATTTGCATTCCGCCTATGAGTGGGAAAATAGCCAATAATGCCCAGCCCTTTGCCCAGCCGATAGAGGATTTTATCAGCTGAGCAAGACCCAACCCTTCTATTAAATGCCCAATGACTAGGGCAAATAACATGAGTAGCATCGCGCCAATCCAACTTATTACGGGAAAAGAAATGCGTATACCTTCGGCATGGAAGAGTACTCGTCCAATGATCTTAAGAACTAAAATCCAACCAATTACTGGTGCTATTAAATACATAGCGCCAAGGATCCAAAAGATGTAGGTCCCAGTAATTGCTAGCCAAACTACTCGTTCGTCAGGATTCTCTGGAGTAAGGGTTTGCGTATCCATAATATACTCAATCCTGCAATTACCATGATAGAGGCGGCAATGCCACCAATGAGAGTCAAAATAAACCCTAGCTTATCGGCTTTTTCTGGACGGCTGGGCGGTGAAAATAGTTGTAATAAAGGATATGCAGAGAAAATATCAGCTTTACCTACATCTATTTTAGCAATTGCAGAGGTAAATACTGCCGTCGCCAGTTGATGGTCTCGATGTAAATCTTCTAATTTAGCGGCATCATCGTTACTGTGTTTTAAGCGAGTTTCCCATAGGTCAATTTGTTCAGTTAATGATGCTAGTTCATCGCTAAACCCTGCATTTTCAGTGGCGAAATTAATTAGCTTTTGCATCAATTCGGCTCGGCCATCAATATCATCCACAGATAGGATCACCATTAATTGTGGATCGCAACGTAAAAGGAGTTTCTGGCAACGACTATTAAGTGCATTTAGCATGACTTTTTGTTCAGTTTTTGCAGTTAAAACTTGGGGATGTTGTTGAGCAAAATTACCGCTTAAACTGACTAAGAGTGAGCTGGACTCAGTATATTTGAGCAATAACTGCTGGAATAATTGATCATTCTTAAGTTTGAGTAGATCCGCAGATTGGCTGGCAGTAAGCGACAGGCTAGACTCCAATAGGTGTTGACTGGCTAGCCCGCCTTCAAGTTTGGCTCTGAGATTGACTTGGCTTTGACGAAGGCGCTCTATTGTGAGTGCCACTTCTTTAAATTGATCGAGAGAAACCAGCCCTGTTTTTGATTGGAATGCTAAAATATTTGACTGACTCTGTTTTACTTTACTGGCGAATCCTTCGAGTCCAATTCTGACCCCATTTTCCCGGATAAGGATTTCATCTGTTCTGAGCTGTGACAACATTATTTGTAAATGTTGATATAGTGCCCATGCTTTTTTCTCGGCTAACTCTGGAGTCGCGGCATTTATAGTGAATTCCATTAAGCCGGTTTGACTGGGTAACTTCAGTTTAGGCATACCTAATGCCGAAGCCGTGATATTTAGTTCTTTGGCCGTTGTACTGAGTAAAATATCGCTCAAAGCAATAGCCTTATAGTTTTCGCGAGGATCAATTGCCGAACTTAAATAAGGTGAACTGCTTGAACTGCTTGCTTGACCAATACTATCTAAACTTACCATGGCGCCAGCACCTGCGCCGGGTAAAATTAATACCCATTTACTGGTGTAGCGCGTTGGAGTGATGAACAGTATCACGAGTACAAGTAGCCAGATCAAAGCTAAAGTTAATAGTACGGTTTTTATGTATAACTTACGGCGCGCTATTGGAGATAAATTGCTGCCATTGACGAGAGCGCGTTTTATCCACAACAGTTGATGTGTCTCATGACGTGCTTTCATCATAATGTCCTCAGTATTAGAGTAAACCCAAAATACTGGTGGGAATCAGCACATCGGTCAGGCTGCGAGCTATCTCTCGAATATTGGTTATACCTGAGTCATAACAGGCTATGCCGTCACCAGGCAGCAGCACTGGATTCATTTGGGGTTGCCAAGACTGACGGATCAAGCTATCCATTGATCGCTCAACAATATCGGTTTCATCGGATAAGGGATTTCGGGTTACTAAAAGTACATGACGGCTAGCATTAGTACTTTGAGCTCCACCTATACAATTTGCCGCTATCGCTCCTGTGAGTAAGCGTGTGCCATAGGGGAAACGCGTTGCTTCAGTGTCGAGCCCAGATTGAGAATTGCTACTGGCTGGCTGTGTTAAATTTGAAATAAAAACTCTTATACCTGGTATAGTAATTTGTGAAGGCCGTACTAGTTTGTCTTGGAAATTGTGGGAACTGGGAACGAGGATTTGATCTCCCGCACTTAATAAAAAATCGGGAACTGGTTCACCGTTCATTACGCCCGTTAAGTCAAAAGAATACTGTTTATCTCCTCGGATAACCCAGACTTGATTTATTTTTGCATCTGGGCGCACACCACCAGATGAACGCAGTGCGGCACTAATAGTTCTGTCTAGTGCTTGATCTCCGCTATGAATTTTATCGTCGTCTTTGATTTCGGTATCGGATTTTTTATTTATCAAATGTTGGCCAGGTTCAAACACGGCACCAAGTACAGTGACCTCTATAGGAGCCCAAGCGATTGGACTGATGCTGATCCTAATTTTATTAGGGTGCATTAGTTGCTCGTTTACCAAGGTTTGAGCGATCTTTGTTTTAAGCGTATTAATATTACTGCCTTTAGCTAAAATCGGCGGTAAATAAGGTAAGTAAATTTGTCCGTTTGCATCAATCTCAACGTCGGCATTGAAATCATCCCCATTAAAAATACTAATATGTAGCTTATCCCCCACAGAAAGCTGTAAGTTAAGGACGGTTTCTTGATAAAAGTCCGCACTAATCATCTGATTTTCATCAGAATTAAGTACCACGCCCTCTGTTTGACTATTGAGTAGTGCGAGATTTGCCTGTCGTTGATAAGGAACTTGTGTACCGAAGTAATGACAATATTGATCTGACTGCTGCTGGCACAGCTTATCTTGTTGTGAGTGCATAGGGGTGGTGCAGGCACTTAAGGCTAAGCAAAGCAGTGCGGAGCTGCAGTTCAGTACTAATGATTGGTTACCTTGACGGTTATTCATGAGCTTCCCCTTGATATTGATGCTTAATTAACTTGCATCGAACTATGGCTTAGATGTGCGATAGCAGCATCTTGGCATTCATAAATAGTGAAGATTTGATGTAGTCGAGTGAGCTCAATTAATGATCTAACATTATCAGATGGGGATAAGAGTAAAATCTCACCATCGTGTAACTGTGCATATTTAAGGGCTGAGATAAGCACTGATAATCCACTTGAATCAATATACTTCACCTCTTCAAGATTAATAATTAGCCGATTGGTACCATTTTCCATATGCCGCAACAAAGCTGCTCTATGAGTTGGAGTATTGGCCATTATCATTTCAGTTGGGAATGTCACTATGCTCGCATTCTGTTTTTCTATCGGGGAGAATTTCATGATGCTTTCCTCTTTAAGGCTGTTAACAATTTAGTATGCATATTGGGAAAGCATTTATTAGGCCAATACTTTAACTATTGATTTTTAATTGATTTTTAATTGATTTTCTAAATTATCAACTCTGTTTATGGTCGGTTAGCAATTTGCATTGCAAATTGCTAACCATATAAAAGTAGTACTCAATTCTACTATGATTATTCTTGTTTGATTAACCTGTTAAATAATGGTCATCACATCACTGTAGTAAGTGTGAATAGGATTTTTTGAATAGTTTCGCCACAAAACTAATGTCGGCGGAGTAAAATTAACCTTAAATGAGTACCAAGCACAGTGGGCTGAAATCGAACTTCATCCATCCAGTTATACATAATCCATAGACCACGGCCATGTTCATTCATTTGTTCTGGGCAATGATGAGGCTCAATCTTAGGCAAAACGGTCGAGTGGTCAAGCAGGTCAACAATAATGCGATCATCATTGCAATGCATAATTAGCACTATTTGCTCTAAGCCCGCTTCAGTATGGTCGAGTATGTTATTAATAGCCTCAAGTACACAAATAATTACTTTAAATCTTTGGCGTTCATGTACATTCTGCAAAAGCATAAACTGTTCTAACTCAGGGCAAAACTGCTGAATACGCCATTGTTCTTGGGTAAGTTTGAGCTGTAAACTATTCATAATACCTCCAGTGTAGTCTTGGCATAAGTTGTGATGGATAAGTAATTAACATCATTGATATATCGTCTTGTATGTTGTTGCATTGCCACAGTTTTAATGCATGACTTAGATGGTGTAGTAATTGCTCACTGCTCAGATTTTTTGCTTTTTCACATAATTGTTGTAAACGGTCTAGACCAAATATGCCAAATTTTTCATGTTTGCATTCGTAGGCGCCATCGGAAAATAGTATTAATCGTGTACCTGGTTTTATCTTAAAATTTTGATTTTTATACTGTATTGCACTGTGTATTCCTATGGGCAACTCAGTTTCGAGAACGAGAGATTCACAATCGGAGTTAGTTAACAGGAGAGGCGAAGGATGTCCGGCACTACAAATCTGCACTTCGCCGTTTGAAGTATTAATCTTGCCTAGAAGCAAAGTGACAAATCGCCCAGTATTATCTGGATCGCTTAGTTCTTGGTTCAATGCATTTACGATTTCATTTGGGGATTGTTGGTGCCAATTTGTTCTTTCCATCGATAAACGCTGCGCTAAACTCACGCTTTGCAGTGCAGCTGTAATACCGTGTCCGGCTGCATCGATGAGATAAAAACCTAGTTGATTTTCACCTAAGTCAAAACATTGAAAAGTATCCCCAGCAAGGTAATTAGCAGGTTGAAATCGATGATGTAACTGCCAATTATTTGGGAGCTCTTGCACTCGGGGTAATAGCTCGCGTTGAACCTTTGCTGCGGATATTAAATCTTTTTGTATTGTGTTCAGTAACGCGGTTTCTTTTTCAAGCCCTTGATGTAACAGTTGATTTTTTTTTGCTAAGTTTTGTTGTAACTGCATGATCCGCATAGCAGCTAGCATTCTTACTTTTAGCAATGCGGGATTGAATGGTTTACAAATAAAGTCATCTGCACCAGCTTCAATTCCTAGTACGATATCTGCTGTTTGATTATTAGCGGTTAGCAAAATGACAAAAGGTGGGAGGTTTACATTCTTCAATATTTGACACAGTTCTATCCCTGTCATACCTGGCATACGCCAATCGCTAATCACTACATGAACAGAACTATGCTTTAAATATGCTAGTGCTGCGTATGCGCTGTTACAGCTCTCGACCAGCCAACCAAATTGTCTCAGTAAGTTACAAATAAATAATCGCTCGCTCTCAGTATCTTCCACTACCAACACAGATAAGATTTCAGGCTGCTGCGTAGTTATTGAGGATAATGGCATAGTACGCCTCCTTTCATAAGGGATGCTCAAGATGAGCAAAATCTATGCCTGTATAATAAATGACTATAAATTTAAGATGATAGGCTGAGTAATTCGTTAGATTCTCAATTATGGCGAGTCAAAAGTTCAGGTTGAAATGACTCAGTTGCAAAATGCAAAACTGTCATCCATAGTAAATAATTAATGCGATATAATAATATTTAGGCCATTGTTTTTAATGTTTTTTAACTAATGGCATGTGAGTTGCTAATGCAGTATTGAGTTGGTGAAATACATCAACCATACAATTTTATGCACTTCATTGATAAAAGGATATTTAGAATGAATAGCTTTCTTGCTTTATTCCCACATGCTTGGCTAACTCGCTTAACACCTTTCTCCGTTATCGCTTTGATAATGATAGGCGTAACCAATACACCAAGAGTAATGGCGTCAGAATCTCCAGCAAGCAATAATATTAAACAGGTACTCATTTTTGGCGTTGTTCCTCAGCAATCAACTGCTCAACTCGCAAAGCTATGGCCGCCAATTTTGGCCGCCTTGTCTCAAGGCGCTAATTATGAGTTGCAATTTGCAACAGCCCCCGACATTCCAACCTTTGAGGCTAGATTAAAGGCAGGGGTTTATGATGTCGCTTACCTAAATCCTTATCACTACATAGTATTTCATGAATTCCCTGGCTACCAAGCTCTAGCGCGAGAGAAAAATAAGAAGCTCAAAGGCATCGTTGTTGTTCGGAAGGACTCGCCTATTAAGTCATTAGAACAACTTGAAGGTAAAACGTTGGCATTTCCTGCGCCAGCATCATTTGCAGCAAGTGTTTTGCCAAGGGCGTATCTAAAAAATGCGAAAATTAATGTCGACGTAAAATACGTGGGGTCACACGATTCTGTATATTTATCGGTTATACAAGGGCTTGTAGACGCTGGCGGAGGAGTACAGCGTACCTTTAATAATTTGACCGATACACAGAAGCAGCAACTTAACATACTTTGGAAAACGCCTGAATATACTCCACATGCTATTGCAACTCACCCGCGGGTATCTGAAGTACATCGACAAGCATTACTTGAACAATTTCTAAAACTATCTACAACCCCAGCAGGCCAAGTATTACTTAGTTCAGTGGATTTTTCAGCTTTTACTGCGGGTGAGGATAAAGATTGGGATGATATTCGGTCACTATCTCTCGGGTCGCTATCTAAACCGCTCGGAGAGAAATAAAGTGTCCTTTAGGCTGAAGACGATTGTTGGAATAGCACTGATTGAAGCTTTGCTGCTATTTTTGTTGGTATACACAAGTATTAATTACCTGAAACTATCTAATCAGTCTCAAATTGAGAAGCGGGCTCAGACCACGTTGACTTTGTTTTCGATTGCATCAAAGGATGCTGTTATAAGTAATGATATAGCAACATTGCAAGCTTTAGTGGAAGAGTTGTTAACTAAAAGTGAGGTACTGTATGTCACGGTGTCTGACCCTAGTCATATTTTAGCCTATGGTGGGGCAGACAAGTATGTTCAAGTTTCACATCAACCCGATACCGAATTAGCTCAAGTACAAGATGGTATTTTCGACTTAGAATATAAGATAGAAGATAATGGTTATCGTTTTGGCACAATTAATATGGGTTTTGAGACTCGCAGTCTTGATGATTTTATTCAGTTGGTAACCACAAAAATCCTCTCAATTGCTGGGATTGAAATTTTATTGGTGGCGTTATTTTCATTACTCCTTGGCCATTACTTGACCCGAAACTTAACCATTCTTACCAATGCGTCTAAACGAATATTGGCTGGTGAGCTTGGGGTGCGAATTCCTGTTAAAGGGAAAGATGAAATCGCTCAAATGGGCAAAGCATTTAACAATATGATTGATAAAGTGGACGCTAGAACTAAAGCGCTAGAAGCAGCTAATATTCGGTTAAACACCATTCTAGACTCTGCCGTTGATGGTTTCGTCATCATTAATGATAAAGGTACTATTACGGACATTAATCCCGCAATTAGTCGATTATTTGGTTATGCTCACAATGAATTGATTGGCCAGAATGTTGCTATTTTCTTACCTTTCGAAATGCGTTCTTCACATGATAGTTTTATTCATCAATATTTAGAAACGGGTGTCACTCAGATTATTGGCACAAGCCGAGAATTGATGGCACAACGTAAAGATGGACAATTATTTCCAATTGCACTATCGGTTTCGCTAATGAAAATCGATAATAAGGTAATGTTTATAGGTTTAGTCAAAGACTTATCTGATGTAAAACGTAAAGAAGTTGCAGCAGCTAAAACCGAATCAGTGCTACTTGCGACTTTAGCTGCAAGCCTAGATAGCTTGATAACCATTGATATAGATGGCCGTGTTGTTGAGTTTAACCTTGCGGCAACGCGATTATTTGGTTATTCACGACATGAAGCAATTGGACGGTACCTTGAAGAACTAATTATTCCCAAAAGCCAACATTCAAGCCATAGAGGAGGAATGGAGCGTTATCGTCAGACTGGTTCTGGCAACATAATCAATAAACGTATCGAGTTATTGGCCACTTGTAAAGCTGGTAATGAAATCCCAATAGAGCTGGAGGTTGTGCCAATCAAGTTAGGTAATGAAATCCTTTTTACCGCTTTTTTACGAGATATTTCCGAACGTAAAGCCAGCGAATTAAAGCTCCAGTTAGCTAAAGAGCAAGCAGAGCTGGGCAATAAAGTTAAATCACGGTTTCTGGCAACAATGAGTCATGAAATTCGTTCTCCACTCAATGCTATTTTAGGCGGCGTTGAATTACTGCTCCATTCTAAACTAAATAAAGAACAGCGGATCCATGCCAACATTACTAGAGAGGCTGGTAGTGCTTTACTCAATACAATCAATGATATTTTAGACTTCTCTAAGATTGAAGCTGGACAAATGGTGTTGGAGTCTAATGAATTTGAGCCAGATAAACTTGTTGCTCAAGTTCTGCAAATTTTAGAGCCAAAAGCCTATGATAAGGGACTGCAGCTCGTTAGCTTTGTAGATCGTAATGTTCCGCAGACATTGCTGGGTGATCGGCAGCGATTAAATCAAGTCATCCATAATTTAGTGGATAATGCGATTAAATTTTCAGTATCAGGAACAATCACCGTCGAAATGTGGATAGCCGATAACCAGCAGTCGTTGATGCAGCTTTTTTGTCGAGTCACGGATTCTGGTATTGGCATTTCTGAGGAAGCGCAGAGCAAATTGTTTAAAGAGTTTAGTCAAGTGCATGATACCCATAACACAAACTATAAAGGTACTGGTTTAGGGTTAGCTATCTGCCGTGAACTTATCACTATGATGGGCGGTGAAATTGAATTAGAGAGTGAACTTGACAAAGGTTGCTGTTTTACTTTCTATGTTTCGTTGCAACCACATGAAGCTAACTATTGCCATAGCTATTGCCCTCCCACCAAGTCACGGGTGATGTTAGCCCACACAGATTTATTATGGTTAAGCATAGTTTCTAAACAATATTCACAGTATGGCATTGAAACTGTTGTAGTTAATAGCTGGGGTGAGATAAAAGAAGAAAGTCTTCTACTTGGAAGGTTTGATCTTGTTCTTCTTGATGAAACTTTTTTATTTGAAGTGGATAAAAATGAAATTAATTGGCTTAAGCAAACCAACCTTAGTGATGAGGGGACCTTAGTTGCTTTAGTCTCGGCGATGAGCTCTGAAATTTCACAATCTTTATCGAATATAGGATTAGACCAAGTTGTTAATAAGCCTTTAAGTCGCTCAATGCAGTTTGCGTTGCTCAGTCAAGATGCACCTAGTAATGAATTTGAAGAAGTGTATTTGGCAGAAAGTTTATTTCAAGGTCATATTCTGCTAGCTGAAGATAGTCCTGCGAATCAAATAATTGCGGGAACAATGCTGACAAAAGCTGGCTTTGATGTCACTTATGCCTGTAACGGTGTTGAAGCTGTTAAATTAATGAATGAAAGAGCCTTTGATTTGGTTCTGATGGATATTCGTATGCCTGAAATGGATGGGCTCGAGGCTAGCCATATTATTCTGTCTACTAATCCTAATCAAATCATTCTTGCTATGACCGCGAATGTGATGAAAGAGGAAGTTGAGCAATGTTATCTCGTTGGTATGAAAGATTTTATTTCTAAGCCTGTTAATCAAAAAATGCTATTAAGCATTATCCAAAAGTGGCTACCTAATGCCAGCATAACACTGCCTATCATTTCTTCGCAGGTTAAGAGTTTTTCTCAAAATTTATTGGACGAAATAATATTGTCAGAATTATCAACTGCACTTGGAAAAGACAGTCTGTCGAATATGATGGCGGTTTTCTGTGAAGAATTATTAGAAAGGGTAGCAACTCTTACAGTATTGGACCCTACACAATTTGAGTTGATTGAAGACCAAGCCCATACTTTAAAAAGTAGTTCTGGTAGTTTTGGTGCTGCTGCCTTATTTTTATTAGCACAACAACTTGAATCTAGTGCGCGTAACAAACAGACTGAAATAATTTATACATTAATTAAACAAGTGGCAATTATAGGTAAAGAGACACATGACGCCTTCATGGAACGTTTTATTCAATAGGGATATATATGGAATATTCAGCGCTATTAGTTGAAGACAGCATGTCATTAGGGGCTTTATACACTGAGTATTTACGCGCTGAAGGTATCAATGTGACTCATGTGCATTACGGTGAAGATGCCTTACGAGAGTTGGTAAAGTGGCAACCAGATCTACTGATCCTTGATATTAAACTGCCTGACATATCAGGGCTTGATATTTTAAAACAAGTGTACGGGAAATATCCAAATATTAGCACTATCATGATCACCGCTCATGGCAGCATTGATATTGCCATTGATGCTATGCGATCAGGTGCATTTGATTTTCTGGTCAAACCTTTTGATAGCAAGCGTTTGTCAATTACAGTGCGAAATGCGCTCAAGCAGAAACATCTGCTTGAGCTAGTAACACAATACGAAAAGAGTCTACCTAAAGGGCGCTATCAAGGTTTTATTGGTGATTCATTAGTAATGCAAAGTGTTTATAAAACAATAGATTGTGTCGCAAAAAGTAAAGCTTCTGTATTTATTACGGGCGAAAGTGGTACAGGTAAAGAAGTTTGTGCGCAAGCAATACATCAAACGGGAAATCGTGCAGATAAGCCGTTTATCGCTCTTAATTGTGCTTCTATTCCCAAGGAATTAATTGAAAGTGAGATCTTTGGTCATTGCAAAGGTGCATTTACGGGGGCACACAGTAACCGTGATGGCGCTGCAACAAGGGCCGATAACGGTACTTTATTCCTCGATGAAATTTGTGAAATGGATTTAGACTTACAAAGCAAACTATTACGTTTTATTCAAACGGGTACCTTCCAACGAGTAGGCGGCACTAAGGAGGAGCATGTGGATATTCGCTTGATTAGTGCGACTAACCGCAAGCCGTGGGAGGAGGTAAAACTTGGACATTTTCGTGAGGATTTATTCTATCGTTTACATGTGATTCCAATAGAATTGCCACCATTACGAGCAAGGGGAAATGATGTTTTACTGCTGGCTAAAAAAATATTAAAAACCTACAGTAAGGAAGAAGGTAAAAATTTTACTGAATTTAGTCCTGCTGCCACGAATACACTTTTAGCCTATACTTGGCCAGGTAATGTGCGCCAACTGCAAAATGTCATTCGTCAAATTGTCGTACTCAACGAAGGGACTACAGTAGAGCATTTAATGTTTCCTCATCCATTGATACAGATTCAATCTAGTTCAGCAGAAAAACAATATAAATGCGATAATGATAGTTTGATATATGAACAGAATGACACTCGACGTGAATCAACTTTATTACTAAATGAATCCAGCAGTCATTCCATTAAACCTCTATGGCTAGTTGAAAAACAAACTATTGAAGGTGCAATTGCTATGTGTGATGGAAACATTCCCAAAGCTGCCGCATTATTGGATATTAGCCCATCAACAATTTACAGGAAACGAATGAGTTGGGAGGAGCTAGAGACTCAACAATAAATAAGTAGTATATAGGCTGTCTTTCTGGTAGCAATTAGACATGATTTTATGTTCTATACTATTATATGTTTTACAATTAGTGGCAGAGCATTACATTGAGTTGTAAGTTTTTTTAGGTAATTCTAGATGAAATTTAGTAGTGTAGAATTTTTATATTTACCATTGTAGTTGTAAAGTAAAATTGAGTAATCCCAATATAATCGTTATGACTCATTTGGCGTTAACCCTCCATTATTTTTATGGGGCTTTGATTCACTGTAATATTCTGTTATGTAGTTTGTTGTCGCTTAATCTGCTTCTGTAAAATTCCAACAACCCTTTACAGGTACCCACTCAGATTTCAAACTTTTAAAGAAATGCTCCATGGGTGAATTATCCCAACGATTCCTGCGACGACTAATACTTTGCTTAATCAGAAGACGCCATAATAATTTGTCTGAAATTTACGTTTGTGTAATTCAAGCCTTAGTCACTGTGAAACATCACATTTTCTGGTTCCCCTCTTAACTCAAACGCCTTATTCAATGCTTTACATGTCAATTCGCTATCAGGCGATAATGACAACACCCAACTAATAGGTTTACGGGGAAATAAGTCCAGAACAACGGTTAGATATTCCCAACGATTCCCCCCAGTATACGTCACATCGCCACATCATGATTGTCCGGGCTATGAACAGCAAACTCTCGGTTGACCGTGTTGGGGATCGCTAAATGCTCTTGTGTTACTTTCATATAATCCTGTTTTGGCTGCTGGCAACTGATTAATCCCTTTATTCGTTACTAATTGAGCTATCAGAGCGATGACTAATACCATTTGCAGCCTTCACAGCATAAAATAGTAAAATAAGCATCAATATAACCTTTTCTGTTTAGGCAATATTTATAGCCACTTCTATGTATATTGAATGCATAACAAATAGCGGAAATAAAATGGCTCAGCTTGAGTTAGATGATTAGCGTAAATTGTTCATAGAGTCTGACATCAAGAGGTGTAGCCTTTTTTAAGATGAGATTATGTTCCTCTAGACGGTTAATTTGCTTCGTCATCTCACGAATTTCAATTTATTCAGGGATAATGGGCGAGGCTTTTAGAGGGCTACCTTGATGCTTTAGTTTTAATTACCTAACCCATTTATCCATAGTTGATTTACCCACGTTTATCGCCTTCGCGGCGCCGGTAGTATGGTTTTATCGAGACTAATTAGGCTGCTTTAAGTTTAAATTCAGCACTAAATGTTTTTGGGGTTGTCGATCTCATCTGTTCATCTAAAGTCATCTAAATATCACCTCTATTTAGGTGCCCCAAATTAGTGTGTTACTACAAGTGGAAAAAAAAATCTTCTTAGTCCAAAATCATAACTCTCTGATTATAAATTATTAGGCATTTATGCTCCTTTCTATGAATTATAAAAATGCTTCGAAATGGAGCTTATTAGTCCTGTTGATTGGATTACTGCTAAGCGCACTATTCACATGGTTGACAGGACGCATGAACGCCCAAACGATTGGCCAAGCATTGCGCGAAAACACGGAGCAAATCAGTGAGAACGTGCTTAATCGTATAACCTTATATCAATATGGTTTACGCGGTGCCCGAGGTTCGATTCTAACCGCAGGCGAGTATGGTATTAGTCGTGCTAGCTTCCATCGCTATAGTTTATCGAGGGATGTGGATCAAGAGTTCCCCGGAGCCCGTGGATTTGGCTTTATTCGCCGAGTGCCCAATTCAGATGAAGCCGCATTTTTAACAAGAGCCAAAAATGACGATTGGCCGGACTTCAATATTCGGCAACTGACCCCCCATAGCGGCGAAAAGTATGTGATTGAATACATTGAGCCGATAGACAGAAACCGTGCTGCCATTGGGTTAGATGTTGCATCAGAGGCACATCGTAAAGCAGCGGCAGACGCAGCTATGTTATCCGGTGAAGTACGTTTGTCTGCGCCAATTACTTTAGTGCAGGCTACGGGGAAACCCCTACAATCATTTTTGATACTACAACCTATTTATCGAACAATTTCTGTGCCTAAAACACCACAAGAACGACTTGCAGCAGGGTATGGTTGGAGTTATGCGCCCTTAGTGACAAATGAAGTGCTCACAGGGTTAGCATTAAATCAAAAGATGACGAAGCTACTGCTTAGCGATATCACCCAAACTGAGCGTCCCATCAGTTTTTTTGAAACACACCCTGATGATGCGTCTCCATTATCGGCATATAGCCACACACTGACGAAAGAAATTTTTGGCCGCAAATGGCAGGTCGAAGTCATTGCCTACCCGGCCTTTATTCAGTCATTACACCTTAATCAACCAAGCTTAGTATTACTGAGCGGCAGTTTATTAAGCTTATTGCTTGCGGCCTTTATCGCTATATGGTCTATCAGTCTACAGCGTAAGCAGCAAGTGCAACTTGAACAGGCAAGGCGCGCTAGCATGCTGGAGCACTCCCTCGATGCCATTATCAGCTATGACTTAACGGGCAATATTACTAGTTGGAACCAAGGTGCTGAGGAGATATTTGGCTATACACAGACAGACGTTATTGGTCATTCAAGTTGCGATTTGATTATCCCACCAAGCATTGTTTTAGAAGAGCAGGTGTTGTTTGCTGAGGTGTTTTCAGGAAAAACGGTATTAAATCAAATATCAACCCATCAACGACAGAATGGCAGCCATGTATCGACTTCGACAACGTCGCTGCCTATATATGATGAGGATAGTGCCATTGTGGGACTTAGCCAAACGATCCGCGATATTACGACGCAGCAAGAAGCAGAACGATATATATTAAGCTTGAATGCACGTTTAGAACAAGAAGTCACCAAGCGTACCAATGCGCTCCAGCAAGCATTACTCGAAAACCAGACGTTGCTCGACACCATCAATCAACAGCTGCTCTACTCTGCCACCGACCCGAATGGCGTCATTTTAGAGGTGAATGATAATTTTTGTCACGTAAGTGGTTATTCACGCAAACAATTGTTAGGTGAAACCCATGCCATTTTGAACTCTGGTGAGCATGATGCTGCATTCTGGCGCACCATGTGGACCCAAATAAAATCGGGCCTATCTTGGCATGGTGAGATTTGTAATCGTGACCGACACCAAATGCTGAAATGGTTTGATACTGTGATTGGTCCTGTCTTTAATGAAAACGGCAATATAGAACGTTTTGTCGCATTAAGAACCGACATCACAGAGCGTAAATTGGCGCAAATTGAAAAAAATAAGTTAGGTTCGTTATTAACGAACGTACTCGATGCCGCCTCCGAAATGTCCATCATTGCAACGGACAAAAAGGGCGTGATCACGATTTTCAATCGTGGGGCTGAGCAATTACTCGGTTACGCCGCCGTGGATATGATCGGGCTATCAACACCGGCACCGCTACATTTGCCCGAGGAAGTCGCGGCAAGATCAGCTGAATTGTCCAGTGAGTATGGTGAAGATATTCAAGGCTTTGATGTGTTCGTCTATAAAGCGAGAACCCTCGGTTCTGAAACGCGCACTTGGACATATGTGCGAAAAGACACCAGTCAATGCCAAGTCTCTCTCTCTGTCACGGCCATGCTGGATAATGTCGGCGAGATTATTGGTTATTTAGGCATTGCGATTGATATTTCCCAAGTACTACAACAACAAAAAGCACTTATCACTGCGAGTAATCACTTAAGTAAGGCTGCGGAAGTCGCCAAGCTTGGGATTTGGAGCTGGGATTTACGCGATAACTCCCTCGAATGGAATGAGCGGATGTTTGCTATTTACGATCAACCCCTAAGTTTACAGGATATCGGATTAACCTATGAACATTGGCGTATGCGGATCCATTCAGATGATATTGACTTCGCCGAGGCGAAGCTAAAAGCGGCAGTAGAAGAAAAAGACCAATATGACCCCATTTTTAGAGTCGTCAGAACCGATGGCACCATTCGTTATGTGCAAGCTGGCGCCCAAATCGAACGCGATGTCACGGGGCAGGTTACAAAAGTCATCGGTATCAATTTAGATATTACCGAACAGCGGCAATTGGAAGAAACCTTGAGAGAGGCTAAACATGAGGCTGATGCAGCTAATGCGGCAAAGTCTGCATTTTTAGCCAATATGAGCCATGAAATCCGCACCCCAATGAATGCTGTCTTAGGGATGCTGCAATTAATGCAACATACCTCAATGTCTGTGCAACAACAGGATTATGTGACCAAAACCCAAACCGCGGCGAAGTCATTGCTAGGATTACTGAATGATATTCTCGATTTTTCAAAAATCGATGCAGGTAAATTAACACTCGACCTACACCCTTGTTCAATCGAACTGCTTATGCGAGATCTTGCAATAGTGCTGTCGGGCAACCATGGCAACAAAAATGTCGAGGTCATGTTTGACCTTGATCCGGCTTTACCCGCCTGGCTCTTAGCCGACCAACTGAGGCTACAACAGATTTTGGTTAATTTAGCGGGTAATGCCCTTAAATTTACACGCCACGGTCAAGTCACCGTCACCATGGAATGCTTACGTCATGAGGCCAATACCGTTACGGTGCAGATTTCAATTTCAGATACCGGTATTGGTATTAGCGAAGAGCAAATAGAGCGCATTTTTACGGGCTTTGAACAAGCCGAATCGTCAACATCAAGGCGATTTGGCGGTACAGGGCTAGGATTAGCGATAAGCAAAAAGTTAGTCGAACTCATGGGAGGCCAGTTAAACGTCACCAGCCGTGTAGGTGTGGGTAGCCGCTTCTGGTTTGATGTAACGTTCTGCGTCATGGAAGTTGAAGCCACTCAGGCCATTGACCTCAGTGGGTATCATATTTTAATTGTCGATGATAACGAACTTACTGTCGAAATTTTGCATAAGATTTTGACTGACTTTGGCTGCAGTGCAGAAACCGCCTCGGGGGGATATCAAGCGCTTGAAAAAGTAAAACAAGCCAATATAAACGCAAGACCATTCGATGTCGTACTAATGGATTGGCGTATGCCAGATCTTGATGGGCTACAAACGGCTGATTTGATATGTAACTCTCACTCAGATAGCCCTATTCCGCTCATCGTTATGCTCACCGCCTACGGCCATGAGGTGATTAGCGAAAGTCAGCATATAAAAAATGTCCCCTTCGTGAATTTTTTAACTAAACCGGTCACATCACAGATTTTAGCCGAGGCGATAATCAATGCTATCGAAGGCAAAACGATGACAGTGAATCCTACGCCACACTCGCAACGACGGTTATCTACACTCGCCATTTTAGTGGTTGAAGATAACCAACTCAACCGACAAGTGATTGATGAGCTGCTGAGTTATGAAGGAGCAAACGTGCAACTTGCCAACGGTGGCGTTGAAGGAGTGTTTCAAGTGTTAGAAAGTGGAAACGTATTCGATATCGTGATCATGGACATACAAATGCCCGATATGGACGGCCTAGCCGCAACACGGCTTATCCGCGCTGATAGCCGATTTGCGGAGCTACCCATTTTAGCGATGACTGCCAATGCATCCCAAAGCGATAAACAGGATTGCTTCGATGCAGGTATGAATGATCATGTGGGTAAGCCAATCGACATGCAAATATTACTCCCCAGCATTTTACGTTTAGTAGGACAGGAAGAAGCCCCTTCATTAGCACAACAGCATCAACCAGCGGAGTTACAAGTCCCACTCGACAATATGCCATTACTGGATGACATCCAGCTAATACTGCGTCGTTTTGGCGGTAATCAGGCTTTTTTCCAGAAAATGGCGAAAGGTTTTGCACCTGAAATGTTGAAACAACTAAATCTATTCAAGCAGTCTACTAAAGTATTTGAGTATGCCACTGCGGCGGCCGTGGGACATGGCATCAAAGGTCTTGCCAGTAATTTTGGTGCACTGCGTTTAGCCGCTTATGCTGCTTTTTTAGAGAAACAACTCAAACAAAATGACCTTGAGTTTATTGAGATAAAAGTGTGGACCGAACAATTAGAATTATTAATCAATGAAAGTACTCAGCAACTATCTACCTACATCCCTCAACCTGAATCGACTGTGTTAGCTCAAGATAAAATGACACAGGCCATCGATTCTCAAGCGTTAATGCCGAGTGCTTGGACTGAACTGAACGCCCTCATGCTCCTCTTAAAAGCGAACAATTTAGAAGCCATGACTTTCGTTGACCGATTAATCAAAAAATTACCACACCATCCACAGTGGATAACACTACAGGGACAAGTGCAAGCACTCGAATTCGATAAGGCATCAGACACTTTACGCATCATCATGTTGGAGAATAAATAATGCATCTTACGGAAATCATCCCGCAAGCCAATCGCATGAAGGGAAAAATTCTTGTCGTTGACGACCAACCCCTCAATATAAAAATATTGCATCAGCTTTTTCATGAAGATTATGAAATGTTTATGGCCACAAACGGAGAGCAAGCCATCAACGTCTGTCAGAATGAACTGCCTGATTTAGTACTTTTGGATATAGAAATGCCCGGTATGACGGGCTATGAAGTGTGTCAACGGCTCAAAGCCGATCCCGCGACAGCCAATATCTGCATTATCTTTGTTACCGCGCATTTTGATGAACAAGAAGAGGTTAAAGGCTTTCAGCTTGGCGCCGCTGATTTTATTCATAAACCCATCAATCCGATTATCACGAACGCGAGGGTGAATAATCAGTTTATCCTCAAACAACAAGCCGATTTACTCCAATCGATTGCTTTACTGGACGGGCTAACAGGGGTTGCAAATCGGCACCTGTTTGAGCAACGACTTCCCGAAATATGGAAGTACTGCTGCAGAAATAGTGCACCATTGTCAGTGGTGATGTTAGATGTCGATTCATTTAAACTTTTCAATGATCGCTATGGTCATCAGGAAGGAGATCAATGTCTACGTCTCGTTGCAAAAGCACTACGCACAGCGATACACCGCCCGAACGATTTAGTGGCGCGCTATGGTGGTGAGGAGTTTATTTGCCTATTACCAGACACTCAGCATTTAGGCGCGATGCACATCGCACAACTCATCGTTAACGCAGTGCAAGCCTTGCACATCGAGCATTTAGGCTCCAGTTTCCAAGAGGTCACGATTAGTGCTGGCGTTGCGAGCATGCAGCCCCATCGGCATCTAAAATGGCAAACACTTATTGAATCAGCAGATAAGCAATTGTACCTTGCGAAAGAACATGGCCGTAATCAAGTCAGCGGGGTTAGCCTGTTACGGTAAACAGCATTATTGAGTACAAATTGTAAATTTTGATTTTTGAAATTATAAAAACTGAAATTTAACATTCATAGTGTTCGACTGAATTCGGCTACGGCTTTATAAACCCAAAAATACATAACATTAAAGATGTTAGCGTGTGAATCAGACGAGGTAAGTCTGATTCACTAACTCATTTCTGGATAAAAATAAACACACCTTAGCAACAAAGTGAAAGCACTTTGTTTAATTTCATTTTCCTTTCAAAACAGTGCAGCTATGATGGTTTAATCATAATCACACTTGATAAATTTATACTTCAATAGCTTCTGAAATCCGCAGTGCATCTTCAATCTCGACACCTAAATAGCGTACGGTGTTATCTAACTTGACATGTCCAAGCAAGATTTGAATCGCCCGAATATCCTTGGTTCGACGATAAATCAATGTCACCTTGGTTCTACGCAACGAGTGCGTGCCATACAATTCACTATTCTGCCCTAATTGACTCGCCCAGTTTTTTACCCTCGAGCGGTAATAGCTATAACTCATCGGCTGATGAATACACCTTGGGCTAGGAAATAGATAATCCTCAGCGGTTAATCCCTTTTCGAGCAACCAAGATGTCAGGCTGTGCTGAGTTTTTGGAGTAATTTCAAACTGAACGTCACGATGGGTTTTACGCTGTGTTAATCGCACTCGCGGATTGATTATGCCAGATGAGGTAATGTCTTGGACCTTCAAGTGTAATAAGTCACAGG
>NZ_JAUOET010000040.1:0-31969 GCF_031932075.1 Shewanella sp. SP1S2-4 | reverse complement strand
AGCATAAAAAAACCTGCATAATGCAGGTTTTTTTATTTGCTGAAGATTTTCTTGAATTAAGAATATAGCGAATAAGCTTATTTCTTACGCCAAGTGGTACCACTTGGGCCATCTTCGAGTTCAACGCCTAACTCATTCAAACGGTTACGCGCCACATCCGCCGCAGCCCAGTCCTTTTCAGTACGAGCACGGTTACGTTCAACAATTAAAGCTTCAATTTCAGCCACTTCATCATCACTACCGCCGCCTTGGAAGAAAGCTTCAGGCTCTTGGCTTAATAAGCCTAGCACATCCGCTAACTGCTTTAAGGTGACCGCTAATGCCGAGGCTTGTACCATATCGGTCAGTTTTATGCGATTGATCTCACGCACCATATCAAACAGCACTGAATAAGCTTCTGGAGTGTTGAAATCATCGTCCATCGCCGCTTTAAATTTCGCGACAAACTCTTCTGCTGGCGCCGCAGCGACAGTCAAGTCGACATCTTTAATGGCCGTATACAAACGCTCTAAAGCTGAACGAGCTTGTTTCAAGTTATCTTCTGAATAGTTCAGCTGGCTACGGTAATGGCCAGATAACAGGAAATAACGCACAGTTTCAGCATCATAGTGACCAAGTACATCGCGAATAGTGAAGAAGTTGCCTAACGACTTAGACATTTTTTCACGGTCAACCATCACCATGCCAGTGTGCATCCAATAGTTCACGTATGGCGTGTCATGGGCACAACAAGACTGGGCGATTTCGTTCTCATGGTGCGGGAACTGCAAGTCAGAGCCGCCGCCATGAATATCAAAATGCAGACCTAAATGCTTACTGTTCATGGCCGAACATTCAATATGCCAGCCAGGACGACCCGGTCCCCATGGGGATTCCCACGTTGGTTCACCAGGTTTAGACATTTTCCACAACACAAAATCCATTGGATTTTGTTTGGTTTCGTCCACTTCAACCCGAGCACCGGCTTGCAGTTGATCTAAATTCTGACCCGATAAACGGCCGTAATCAGGATAGGAAGCCACGCTGAAAAGCACATCACCATCACTCGCCACATAGGCATGACCACGGGCGAGTAATAACTCAACCATGTCGATGATTTCGGCAATATGCAGGGTTGCGCGCGGTTCAAAGTCGGGGCGCAACATATTTAAGGCATCGAAGTCTTGATGCATTTCACCGATCAAACGCTCGGTTAAGGCTTCACAGCTTTCGTTATTCTCGTTAGCGCGCTTGATGATTTTGTCATCAACATCGGTGATATTGCGCTGAAAATTCACTTCATAACCCGCGTAACGCAGGTAGCGCACTATCATGTCAAAGGAAACAAAAGTACGGCCATGACCAATATGACAGAGATCGTATATGGTCACACCACACACGTACATCCCGATTTTTCCGGGAGTAATCGGCTTAAATTCCTGTTTTTGGCGGGTAATACTGTTGTAAATCTTCAACATCGATATTCTCTTCAATGATACATTCAGGTGTAAAATCAAGGAGTCAGTCTATCACGGCCTGACAGGTTTTGAATACTGCACTTTGCGCGCAATCCGAGATAAGTTAGAATCGCGCCACTATTTACAGAGAGTATGAAAACATGATCACATTACACACCAATTTGGGCGACATTAAACTGCAACTGAACGCTGAAAAAGCGCCGTTAACAGTGGCAAACTTCATGAAATATGTTGACGAAGGTTTCTTCGACGGCACTATCTTCCACCGTGTGATTGACGGTTTCATGATCCAAGGTGGTGGCTTCAACGAAGACATGAGCCAAAAACGTTGTAACGAGCCAGTGAAGAACGAAGCCAATAACGGTTTATCAAACCGTACTGGTACTGTCGCTATGGCGCGTACTTCAGATCCACATTCGGCCACTGCGCAGTTCTTCATTAACGTGAACGACAACACTTTCCTCGATTTTAAATCAGAAACCTCACAGGGCTGGGGCTACTGCGTATTCGGCGAAGTTGTTGAAGGCATGGATATTATCGAAAAAATCAAAGCAGTTAGTACAGGTAACCGTGGGATGCATCAAGATGTACCATTAGAAGCTGTAGTGATTGAAAAAGTCAGCGTTGCGGCATAATCCCTGCGAATGCGAACTTTATTTATAGGCGATCTGCACCTAAGTGCAGATCGTCTTGATATCACCCAAGCGTTCACTCGCTTCCTCGACACTGAACTCGATGATGCCGACGCCCTTTATATCCTAGGTGATTTGTTTGAAGTCTGGGTTGGCGATGATATTGCCTTGCCTTTTGCCCTTGAACTCGCCGAAAAACTCAAGCAAGTATCACAAAAGCTGCCGGTGTATTTCATCCACGGCAACCGTGACTTTATGTTAGGCAAGCAATTTGCGCGCGCCGCAGGAATGCAAATCTTACCCGAAGTGACGTGCCTGAATTTATACGGCATAGAGACGGTTATCTTACACGGCGACAGCTTGTGTACTTTGGATAAGGCCTACCAACGCTTTCGAAAACTGCGCAGTTTGTCACTGGCGCGTTGGCTATATGGTTGTTTATCCAAGAAAACCCGTCAGGGCATTGCCGATAAAATTCGCAGCAATAGCAAAAGTAGCAATCAGCAAAAAAGCTATACCATCATGGATGTTGAGCCCAATGCGGTCGATGCGTTATTTGCCAAGACCCACACCAAACATATGATCCACGGTCATACCCACAGACCCGCCATTCATCAACTTGCCAATGGCTGTCAACGTATTGTGGTTGGTGACTGGTATGAGCAAGGCAGTGTGCTGAGTGTCAGCGCCAAAGGGATTAATTTACAATCGTTACCCTTCGAGCAGGCAACTTAAGTTAGCTTGCTTATTATTGACCTTGTTTGAGTTTAAAAACGCTTCATATTAACGGTTCGAGCGAACCGTTAATCGTTTTAGCCATATCGACTTAATTCATCAATTTTTAAAAAGAAGGTGCTTCAAATCAATTTGCTAGCGGCAATCCACTATGGAAACGAAACTCATCATCCTGCGCCAGAATCAACTCAGCCTCTAACTCACCAAAATACGTTACACGCTCGCGAATATCTTCAGGTGAAACTAACTGAGCTAACGCAAGATAATCTTGATAATGTCGAGCTTCAGAGCGCAGCAGTGACACATAAAACTTACCCAGCTCACCGTCTAAATAGGGCGCCAACTTAGCAAAACGCTCGCACGAACGCGCCTCAATATAGGCCCCCACAATCAACTTATCCCGCAGGATATCTTTCTCATGGGTGGTCACATAACTCATCATGCCCTTGGCATATCGGCCTGCGCGAATATTACGGTATTCGATACCGCGTTTGTGCATCAATTCCAGTACTTGTTCAAAATGATGAAACTCTTCTTTAATCAAGCGGATTAAAGGTGACACTAAATTGGCGGCAAATTTAAAGTTTAGCTTAGGCATCAGTTCGGCCACCAGTTCATTCTTTTTCACATCGCGCGCCAGAAAACTCACCACATCGTGGTCTTGCGAATAGATAAACTCTTCATAGGGTTTAGCCCACGCCAACAGAGCTCGACCACTGTCTTTATCTAACGCATATTTTCGTAGCAAAAATATCGCTGTCTGAGCCGCTTTTAACTCACAGTTACAGTGATCGATCAGCAACTCATCCAAGGAATCTGATTTAATCGCGACATCAATCCAAGTTTGCGGTGTTTCACAGCGAAGAAACGCGTGGATGGGGGCAAGAAGTTGCTGCATGGACTCACTCAATCTCATTCTGAATATCGCGCTATTTTACGCATATTTACTCATAAGCTATAGCATTAGGCTTCAGTAAACTTGACGCGCTGAACTTTTTGTTCAATAAATAATCTACACTCTAAAGAACTGAGATCCTGATCACACAGCCTCTCACTTCTGTATGTGTCACCAATCGTCAGTTAAAGGAACAGGACACCATTTTAACCTCGATTGTGGAGCTGTTATCAGCTCGTCTGACGTTTGGCGAGCCATTCATCAATGCTGAACAAGGATAATTATAATGATACTGAATCACTTAATGGGGCTATACACTCATCCTAAACAAGAGTGGCACACAATTGAGAAAAACCATGAGGCACTAAAAAGTAGCTTAAGTCATGTGGTGCTGATCGCTTTAATCCCAGCGATTTGCAGTTATATTGCTACGGCTTATATTGGCTGGAATCCAGGCGCTGGCGATCCTATTTACCTCACACCTCAAAGCGCCATGTTTATGTCAGCTGGCATGTATTTAGGCCTAATTGCGGGCGTATTCGCCCTCGCCTATTTGGCCTATTGGATGGCAAAAACCTTCGATGCAAACCCAACCTACACCCAAGCGTTAGAACTCGCGTCCTACACAGCTACACCATTGTTTATGGTCGGTTTAGCCGCCTTGTATCCAGTGCTGTGGTTTATCATGATCGTGGGATTGATTGGTCTGGCTTACTCAGTCTACTTACTGTACGCGGGTGTGCCGATTATTATGAATATCCCTGAAGAGAAAGGCTTTATCTATGCCAGCTCTATGGTGACCGCTGGTTTAGTGTTGTTAGTAGGGCTAATGGCAACCAGCGTTATTTTATGGAGCCTAGGTTTTGGTCCTATGTATCAATAACCAGTTGAATTAACTGTCACTCACACCAACCAATAGCTCTATCGCTAATCCATAAAATAAAAAAGAAGGCCTAAAAGGCCTTCTTTTTTTGGGTCTGATTAATGATCAGAACAACTTAGCTTAATTTAACTTAGCTTCGTTGAGTTGAACTGTTTGACTCATTTCATCAAACCAATTCAATCAAGCTAATTCTATTAAATCATTCGAAAGAATCACGCAGCGCTACAGTTAAGTTAAACACTAAATTATCCGCTGACGAATCTTTGCTGTCTGCACAGAAATAACCTTCACGCTCAAACTGATAAGCTTTTTCTGCTGGCGCATTCACTAGGCTTGCTTCAGCAAAACCGTGCACTACCACTAAGGATTCAGGGTTTAATACTTCGTCCACAGTCTCTGCCGCAGCAGGATTAGGATCGGTAAATAAACGCTGATAGAGACGGAATTCAGCTGGTTTAGCAGTAGATGCCTCAACCCAATGGATCACACCTTTAACTTTACGGCCATCAGCAGGATTTTTACCTAAGGTTTCAGGATCATAAGTGCAGTAAACCGTCGTGATATTGCCTTCGCTGTCTTTGTCACAACGCTCAGCTTTAATCACATAGGCATTACGTAAACGCACTTCCTTACCTGCTACCAAACGTTTGTATTGTTTGTTGGCTTCTTCTCTAAAGTCAGCCACATCAATCAATATTTCACGGCCAAAGGCTAATTCGCGTGTCCCCATGCTCTCATCATTTGGATGAGCGGCCGCTTGAATATACTCAAGTTCACCTTCAGCATAGTTTTCGATGATCACTTTCAATGGACGTAATACAGCCATCGCACGCGGTGCATGTTCGTTCAATTCTTCACGAATACACGCATCTAACATGCCGACTTCAATCATATTCTCTTGTTTAGTCACGCCGATACGTTGGCAGAACTCGCGAATTGACGCAGGCGTGTAACCACGGCGACGCAGGCCAGCAATCGTTGGCATACGTGGGTCGTCCCAACCTGATACTAATTTGCGAGTCACAAGGTCGTTTAGCTTACGCTTAGACATCAAGGTATATTCGAGATTTAAGCGTGAAAACTCGTATTGACGAGTACGATTCGGCGCTTGAAAATCATTCAAATTATCCAACACCCAATCGTATAAACGACGGTTGTCTTGGAACTCTAAAGTACATAAAGAGTGGGTAATATGTTCTAACGCATCAGAAATACAATGGGTAAAGTCGTACATTGGGTAAATGCACCACTTGTCACCCGTTTGGTGGTGATGGGCAAAACGAATACGGTAGATGATAGGATCGCGCATACACATGAATGGCGACGCCATATCAATTTTGGCACGCAGCGCACACTCACCTTCTTTAAAACCACCGTCGCGCATCTTAGCGAATAAGGCGAGGTTTTCTTCGACTGATGTGTCGCGGAAAGGACTGTTTTTACCTGGCTCTTTTAACGTGCCACGGTATTCGCGAGTTTCATCAGCATTCAAGAAACACACATAAGCCAAACCTTTATTGATCAGTTCAACTGCATATTGATGTAACTGATCAAAATAGTTTGATGAATAGCGTACATCGCCATCCCACTGGAATCCAAGCCAACGCACATCCGCCTGAATAGAATTAACATAATCAATGTCTTCTTTTTCAGGATTAGTATCGTCAAAACGTAAATTACACAGACCGTTATAGTCTCGCGCTATCCCAAAATTTAAGCAGATAGATTTAGCATGACCAATATGAAGATAGCCATTCGGTTCCGGCGGGAAACGAGTCTGTACACTCGTGTGCTTACCGCTTTGTAAATCTTCATCTATGATATTACGAATAAAGTTACTCGGACGTACTTCAGTGTCCACATGACTCATGGAATTCCTCTTTGCGAACAATGGCAATTTTAAGAAAACCAGCATGATCCTACAGATCACTACTAGTTACAATGCCTAGTGCTAAAAACTATGGTTTTTGACCGGCTGGGTTATAGCAGCGATAGTAAAACAATAAAAGCAGCCATGAAAGCTGCTTTTATCTTTGACCTAACTAAGCTGACATTTATTACTCAGTCATGTTGACTCAGTAAATCTTACTCGGTAATGATGCGGATCCCCGGAATGATCTGCTGGGTTCTTCTGCCCTTACGTTTCAGCCACTGATAAAAGGCCACTAACGCAAAGAGGAAGAAACCAATCCACAGACTCGATTGCACAGGATGCTGCGTAAAGGTTGCCGCTTGATAGACCACAGTCGCTGAACCATAGGCCAGTGAGAAAGTCCACGTTGCCGCAAATGTCGCCCAACGGGAACCAAACTCATGCACTAAAGCGCCCATCGCCGCAACACAAGGGGTATACAGCAAGATAAACAGCAAGTAAGAGAACGCCGCAATTTTACCACTGAAACCAGCTTGCAGAGCACCGAAGGTCGATGTCGCGACGCCTTGCTCTTCCGCTATCGCTTCTTTATTAGTCAAATCACCAACCGACAACTTCAGCGGATCTTCCAGATCAATTCCAAACAAGTTTGCAGGAATCGTCGCCAGAGCCGCATTAAAGCTTTCACTCAAGGGTGTCAGCTCTTCATCAGCGGGCGCAGCAGTGCTGTACAAACTGTTTAAGGTACCAACAACCGCTTCTTTAGCAAAAATACCTGTGATAATTCCGACCGTTGCTGGCCAGTTATCCTGCTCTATGCCCATAGGTGAGAAGATTGGCGTGATTTTTTGGCTCGCGACACTCAGCAAAGATGCTTGGCTGTCTTCATGGCCGAAAGTGCCATCAACACCAATGGCATTGATAAAGTTTAGTAACGTCACCACCAGCACAATGGTTTTACCCGCACCTAAAATAAAGCTCTTAGTGCGTTTACCAGTACGTACCATAACGGCTTTGAGCTTTGGCATCTCATAGCTTGGCAATTCCATCACCACAGCGCTGCTGGTGCCGGGCAACAGGGTGCTTCTGAGTAATAAACCCGTTCCGATAGCGGCAAAGATACCAATAACGTAAAGCAAGAAGACTAAATTCTGCCCAGAATCGGGGAAGAAAGCCGCGGCAAATAACGCATACACAGGCAGACGTGCACCGCAAGACATAAATGGCGCCATCATACCCGTGACAATACGCTCACGTTCACTGCCTAAGGTCCGCGTCGCCATAATCGCCGGCACAGAACAACCAAAGCCAACAATCATAGGTACGAAAGCTTTACCGGGCAGACCGATGCGGCGCATTAAACCATCGACCACAAATGCGGCGCGCGCCATATAGCCAGAGCTTTCAAGGACTGACAAACCAAGAAATAAAGCAGCGATCACCGGAATAAACGTGGTCACGGTTTGAATACCTTGGCCAACACCACCAGCGAGAATAGTGACCAACCAAGCTGGAGAGCCCATGTTCGTCAAGAATGCGCCAAAGTGGTCGACAAACAACGCACCCGCAAACACATCGAAGAAATCGATAAAAGCGCTGCCAATATTGATGCTGAACATAAACATCAAATACATCACGAACAAGAACACAGGAATGCCAAGCACGGGATGCAATACGAGTTTATCTAATTTATCACTGAGAGTGAGGAATCCCGACTCTTTCACTGAACCTTGAAACACTTTCTCAACGAAATTAAAGCGCGTGGTAGCCACCATCACTTCAATATCATGACCCTGCGAAGAGATAATCTGGGTACAGGTATTTACTTCATCCTGCAACTCAGCATTTTGGCAACTGCCACAACCTGAACCATTGCCAAGCATAGCCAAAGCACGGCCACGGCTTAATTGCGCGTCTTTGCTACAAAGCAACTGCACGCCCGCTTCAATTTGTTCATCGTAATGCAGTACTAATGGTGCTTCAGAGACTCGGCCTTGCAGTAAATCGAGTACCTGTGCTTGCACTTTTTCTACATCGGCAGGATCGCGTGAGCACACACCAATCACAGGGCAGCCAAGCTCTTTGCTCATTTTCTTTAAATCGACTTTGATACCGCGTTTAACTGCAGAATCAATTTTATTCAGCACCACCACCATAGGGATCGCGAGTTCACGCAATTGGGCGGTGAGATATAAATGACGTTCGATGTTAGTGGCATCGACTAAATTGATAATGCCGTCGACACGTTGCTCGGCGAGATATTGCTGCGCAATTTGCTCATCGAGTGAACAATCGCAACTATTGCCCGCAGGCAGAAGATCGTAAATACCCGGTAAATCGGTCAGATAGACATCGGCACCGTTTAAGGTGAAATGACCAGTCTTTTTCTCGACCGTCACACCAGACCAGTTACCGACTTGTTGATTCGCGCCGGTTAGCGCGTTAAAGAGCGTCGATTTACCCGCATTCGGGTTACCGACAGTGACGCAATGAAACTGCTTAGTCATTCGCCTTTTCCACCTCAATGATGTCTGCCAAATCTCTGCGCATACAAAGTTTACTACCACGAATATCCAGTTCGAGACCAGAACCCATAGGTGCGAATCGGATCAATGAAAAACGCGTATGTGGCGTGATCCCCATGGATAACAACTTACGCTTCACGGTTTGTGGCAACGCTAAACGTCCCACTTCAGAAATAATACCGCGATCACCGGGACTGAGTTCGCTTAACTTCATTACGTATTCCACCTTGCAACAGGTTCAGCTCGAAAAACTGCGCCCATTGTAACTGAGCTATGACCCTAATAACTTTACCTAGATCAAGATTTTTGACTGGTAACGATAATAGTTTTCAATTGTGTTGGGTATTATGTGACAAAAATACCAATGAATAAACGGCCAACTGAAAATAAAAATTCACGCCCAAGTGCCCAAGACGGTTATGCGATCGACAGAAGTCAAAAAGCTGTGAACAAATCCCCTACCGAAGCAAACGTGATCAAGGTCACGCTTCCTCTATATCACCAGTAAAATCATCCCTCTTTACAGTGAAAAGACCCTTAGATGTTAAGCGAGTGTCACATATTTGTTCTAATATTAATCAGCTTTAATAAGCTAAATTAGCAATATCGAAAGCGTAAAAATAACAAATATAAATGCACTCGGGAAAAGATGAACATGGAAATAAGGCTAAAGTTCAAAAGCATAGCTAAGGCTATGCTATGTATTTTGTTATCAATCGTGAGTATTTCGGCCTCGGCGACGCCTTGGGATGACAAAAAACCAGAGGATGTTGTCGCGACATTAGACAAAAAATTCGCCGAAGGTAAGTATTCCGCCAAAGGGGCTGACACTTGCCTAATATGTCACAAAAAAAGTGCCGTGGTCATGGCCATTTTTGATGGGGTTCATGGTAATCCCAATGTAAAAGCTTCCCCCATGGCTGATTTGCAGTGTGAAGCCTGCCACGGTCCGTTAGGGAATCATAACAAAGGTGGCAAAGAGCCAATGATCACCTTTGGCGAAAACTCTCCTGTTCCCGCGGAAAAGCAAAACAGTGTTTGTATGAGCTGCCACAATGACAGTCAACGCATCGCGTGGAAAGGCAATCACCACGATAACGCCGATGTTGCCTGCGCAAGTTGCCATCAAGTTCATACAGCCAAAGATCCTATCAGCGATAAAGCCAATGAAGTCGCCATTTGTACCCAGTGCCATACCCAACAAAAAGCTGATATGCACAAACGCTCAGCCCATCCATTACAGTGGCAACAGATGGTGTGCAGTGACTGCCATAATCCCCACGGCAGTTTGAACGATTCAAGCTTGAAGCAAATGAGCGTCAACGAAAATTGCTATAGCTGCCACGCCGAAAAACGCGGCCCTAAACTGTGGGAACATGCCCCCGTCACCGACAACTGTGCGAATTGCCACAATCCCCATGGCAGCGTGAACGAAGCCATGCTGATCAGTAAGCCGCCGCAGCTTTGTCAACAATGCCACGCCTCGGATGGTCATAGCAGCAATGCCTACTTTGGCAATCAAACCAATGCCTTCACTTCAGGTAATTCCTGTATGAATTGCCACGGGCAAGTGCATGGTTCTAACCATCCTTCTGGCAAATTGCTACAGAGATAACAAGGGAATGATCATGCGAACAGCTAAAATGTCTCACCCTAGTGCTTGCTTCTCACTCACTTTGTTAGTATGGGCGATAAGCAGTGTTTTGACTCAAGCACATGCCGACGGTTATGAGCTACAACAGGCGAATCGAAGTGGCATTAAGACAGAGGCATGGAGCTGTAAGCAATGCCAACCTAAGACAGGGCATAGTGGTAATGTCAGTGCCACTCTCGCTTATAACGATGGCGAGGACAGCCGTTTCGGTAACCGCACAGGGACAGATAATGATGGTATCGTTGCCGCCGTCGGTGCGGATATGCTGTACAAAACACAGTCGGGTTATCAAACTCAGTTGGTCTCGGATAAGTTAGGTTTTGATGCGGGCTCAGCCAAGCTCACAACAGGAAGGCCGGGGAACTATCAAATCAACTTAGGCTATAGAGGCTTAGCTAACTATAACCATAATCAACTCAAAAGCCCTTATACCTCATCGCAAGATAAGATGTTGTTGCCCGATAACTGGATAACAGGTGGTACAACACACTCTATGCCTATGCTACAGAGCAGCCTTGTTGGCCAAGATTTAAGTATTCAACGTGATCGCTTTATGATCGGTGGTTACTACGCGGGCAAAATATCACCTGAAGGTGACAATAACAGTCACTACAAAGCCTCGCTAAACTATCAGCATGAAGACCGCAGCGGCGCCAAAAAGACCAGCGCCAATATACTCACCAATAGCGTTATGCTCGCCCAACCTATTGATGACAGTACCGATGAAATCGATGCCAGAGTCTATTTTAATGGCACTGGCTGGCAAGCTGGCATCAATAGCCAAGTCAGCCAATATAAAAATGATCACCAAGCCATGCAATGGCAATCCGCCTACACGCCCACCTTTGGCGCGGCATACTTAGGTCAAAATGCGGCCGACCCCGACAGTAAAGCCTATCGCGTTGCCGCAGAAGCCTCTGGGGGAGCGAATGGTCAGAATGTGCTAATGCACGCAGGCTTTAGCCGTATGACCCAAGATGACACTTTTATTCCAGCCACCATCAATGGCCCGTCACCGGTCCTGCCTGCGGATACCTTAGATGGCCAAGTGGATATTATTGAAATGATCCTTAAATATTCGGGCCGGATCACCCAAGATTTAAGTGTACAGGCAAGCTACAACTATCAAGACAGAGATAACAAAACGGCCAAATTAGCCTTCCCACAAATCATCACCGACAGTATTAACCAAGGCACTGCTCAAAATAGCCTTTATGATAAGCGAACCAAAAAACTCGAACTTAAAGGCAAATATCGTTTTACTTCAGCCGCCTATGCAGAAGCAGGCTACAGCCGTAACGAAAACGATTACACTGAACTCGACCGCCAATCCGTCGATGAGTCCGGCGTGTTTGCCAAACTGAGCTATCGCTATTCCCCTGCTTGGTCAGCATGGTTAAAAGGAGAAGCACTAGAGCGCGATGGCAGTGAATACGATCCAGTCACAACCACTCAAAGCCAAAGTAACCCTTGGCTGCGTAAATCCTACCTTGCCGACAGAAAAAGGCAAAAAGTCACCTTACACACTGATTATCAAACTGATATCGGCCTCTCGCTGGGCGCCAGCTTGCACAGTGTCGATGACGATTATCACCACACCCAAGTGGGTCTTACTCAAGTGTCCTACCTAGGTTATGACGTATCGGCCCAATATGCGCTGAGTGACGATCTTCATTTCAGTGCCTTTGTTAACCAAGATTGGCGCGACTCAGATCAAGCAGGCAGCAACCACTTTTTAACGCCCGATTGGTACAGCACTGCCGAGGAAAAATCGACTTTAATTGGTGCAGGTTTTAGTTATCAAAACCTGTTCGATAATCACCTCGACATTGGCTTGGACTACAGCTATTCCGATGGACAGAGTGATACCGAGGTCGTCTACGGCATCACCAGTCCCTATGGCGATTTTTATGCCCGCAAACACAATATTAATGCCTACGCCAAATATAAGTTTGCCGACAGTATGTCGCTACGCGTCGATTGGTTATTCGAGAAGTATCAAGATGCTAACTGGCAAAACCAAGGCACATATTGGGACACGATTCCCAACGTACTCAGCTTTGGGGATATGAGCCACGACTACAACGCTCACTATTTAGGCTTGACCTTAAGCTACCAAATGTAACTTAGGCACTGACAGCGCATTCCAAGGATAGAAATATGAACAAGTTTGCAAAAATGAGCTCGAAATTCAGTCTGACGCTGGTCTTAGTCTCGCTATTAAGCGCCTGTGGCGGTGATAACGGCCAAGATGGTAATCCAGGCGAACCCGCAAAACCGCCCGCGTTAACCATCACTAGCCTAAAGGTCACGGTCGATAAAGTTGAGATGGCAGATGGTATTGCTCAAGTGGATTTTCAAGTGAGCAATCAAGATGATGAAGCCGTGATTGGTGTCCCATCGGCGACGTTTATTGCGGCGCAGCTTCTGCCGCAAGGTTATACGGGTGCGGGTAATAGCAGTGAATGGCAGCATTTTACCGCCGAAACCTGCGCGGCAACTTGTCCTGGCAGTCTCACAGACCATAAAAACGGTCACTACAGCTACACCTTCAGCGCACCGTTTAATGGCATGAATGGGGTGACGTTTATGCCCGAAGCGACCCAAAGAATGGTGGTCAAAATCGGCGGCGATAAGCTTGCTGATAACACCCCCTTACCTATTACCAATCAACATTATGACTGGCAATCTTCTGGGGATAATGTCGCTTACACCCGCAACTTAGTCACAGTAGAAACCTGTAATAGTTGCCACAGCAATCTTGCTTTCCATGGCAGTAAATATAATCAAATCGAAACCTGCGTCACTTGCCATAACAGCAAAAAAGTCAGTAACCCCGCGGATATTTTCCCGCAAATGATCCACAGCAAACATCTAACCGGTTTCCCGCAACCCATCAGTGACTGCCAAACCTGTCATGTCGATAAGGCTGAGTTAGCTGAGCAGCAAAATTGGCACAGAGTCCCAACCATGCAAGCCTGCGGCGCCTGCCATACACAAATCAATTTTCCCGCAGGCGAAGGACATCCAGCGCAGGCCGATAACAGTAACTGCGTGGCGTGCCATAATGCCGACTGGACCGCAAGCGTTCACAGTGATGAAGACAAAACCGCGGCACTGATGCAATTTAGCCCAAGCATCACCAGCGCCAGTATGGATGCCAATGGTACAGTCACAGTCGCGGTTAAATTGATGAACCCAGCTACTGGCAGCGTCTACAGCGAGAGTGCCGATAAGCTAAAATTCATCAATGATTTAAGGGTATATGCTAACTGGGGAACCAGTTTTGATTATGCCACTCGCTCTGCCCGCTCGATTAAGCTGCCGGAATCCACACCCTTATCAGGCTCAAATGGCATTTATACCTATACAATTTCGGGTCTTACTGTGCCTGCAGGCACTGAATCGGATCATGGCGGACTCGCGATTCAAGGCCGAGTCTGCGCCAAAGACAAGGTACTCGTTGATTGCACCACTGAACTGGCGGAAGTGTTAGTGATTAAAGCCAGCCACAGTTATTTTGATATGGCAGCATTAAGCAGTACGGGTCGTCGCACTGTTGTTAGTAATACAAGCTGCGGCAATTGCCATGGCGATCAAAAGCTTAATATCCACGGCTCACGCAACGATCTCGGTGGTCAATGTCAGCTATGTCATAACGCCAATATGCTGGCCGATGCGACGGCAGCCAATCCTTCCACCACATCGTTTGACTTTAAGCAGCTGATCCACGGTATTCACACCAGCCAATTCACAGGTTTTGAAAACATAAACTATCCAGGGAACATCGGTAACTGTGCCCAATGCCATGTTAACGATTCTGCGGGCATATCTACCGTCGCCCTTCCTTTAAATTCAGCGGTACAACCCCTTGCCCTCGATAACGGCACTTTTACCAGCCCGATTGCCGCTGTGTGTAGCAACTGCCATTCAGATACCAGCACTCATAACCACATGGCTCAGCAAGGTGCTATTTTTGCTGGTACAAAAGCCGATGCAACCGCAGGAACTGAAACCTGTGCTTTCTGTCATGGACAAGGCGGAGTCGCGGACGTGTTAAAAGTGCATCCCATAAACTAAGCCTATGATGCTGGCCTAAAAAGGCCAGCAACTGCAGATATAAAAGGAACTCATACTATGCAGTCATCTACTCCTAAAGAAATAGTCAGATCTCAGTCACATTACCCACCTAAAGTGACTGATTAATACCAGTGACTTAGTTAGCCTTACAGATGGAAAACTAATTCCACACATCTTATGCGGGTAATGAGATTTATTCTTATCTACCAAGCATTTGATGATGATTACAACTATTGCAGGGAAATATCATGATGAAACGGTTCAATTTCAATGCCGCAACAAAAGCGATGTTGGGTGCCGGTTTACTCTCTCTACTACTCGCCGGTTGCGGTGGTAGTGACGGTAAAGATGGTGAAGACGGTAAACCGGGTGTTGTTGGTGTCAATATCGATACAACGCCTACACTGAAAGCAAGTTTTACTAATGCCACTATCGATGCCGGTAAGGTTACAGTCGATTTCACATTAGAAAATGCGAATGGCGTTGCAGTACTAGGCTTAAATAAAGATCACGACATACGTTTTGGTATTGCACAGCTTAGCCACGTTACAGTAGCAACTGAGGATCCAGCCAAACCCGCTGACCGCGGTTACCAATGGCAAGCTTATATCAATGCCAAAAAAGAGCCTGGCACAGTGCCTTCTGGCGTGGATAACCTCAATCCATCAGCTCAATATCAAGCCAACGTTGAAGCCGCTGCCAAGTGTGATACCTGTTTAGTGGATCATGGTGATGGTAACTACAGCTATACCTATCAAGCCAATATCGCCAATGTCACTGAACCCTTAGCGATTACTTACAGTGCTGAAGCGACTCAACGGGCAACATTAGAACTTGAATTACCACAGCTTGCTGCCAACGCACATTTTGATTGGCAGCCTTCTACAGGTAAAACTGAAGGTATTCAAACACGCAACGTTGTTTCAATAACAGCCTGTTATACCTGTCACCAACCAGAAAGTTTAAAGTTACACGGTGGCCGTAGAGTTGATATTGAGAACTGTGCATCTTGTCATACGGCAACCTCTGGCGATCCTGAGTCAGGTAATAGCATTGAATTTACATACATGATCCATGCTATCCACAAAGGTGGCGAACGTCATACCTTTGATGAGACAGGCGCTGAAGTACCTGCCCCTTATAAGATTGTCGGTTATGGTGGCAAAGTGATTGACTACGGCAAGGTCGGTTTCCCATTAAAACCTGCAGCGGATTGCGCAGCCTGTCACGTTGAAGGAGCGGGTGCACCAGCGAATGCCGATCTATTTAAAGCCGACTTAAGCAATCAAGCCTGTATTGGTTGCCACACAGAAAAACCATCAGCTCACCACAGCAGCAGTGATTGTGTCGCTTGTCATAATGCAACTGAACCATACAACGGCACAGGTAGTGCTGCTAAACGTCATGGTGATGTGCTGAAAGCTTACACAGAAACTAAAGCCATGGGCATTAAGTTCACTAATGTCGGCGTGAATGACACGGGCAAAATCACTTTTGATGTCCAAGTTGTTGACAAAGATGGCAATGCCATTGATAAAGCCTTCGTAAATCAAAGCTCACGCGTTGTCGTAGCATGGGATTCTGATAAAGATTACCCAAGCTATGCTGATGCCTCTTATAGCAATCGTCGTATCGCTTTAAGTGAAGGTACCTATAATGAAGCGAATAAAACCTACTCATTAACAGGCACTAAGTTCAGTTTACCCGCTGATGCAAATGGTAAAACATTCGAGCTGTGGTCAACATTAGAAGTGTGCTTCAACAATGGCGGTTATGGCGTTGCTGACGTAGCTATGACAGATTGCACTGCTGACAGTGTAAGTAAAGTCGCGGTTAAACAAGCACCATATCATTTCGTTTGGAAAGATACAGGAGTGGACAGCACTGCCAAGGCAGCGACACGTCGCGACATTATTGATGCAACTAAGTGTCAAGGTTGTCACAATCAAGAAATCCACCACTATGACAACGGTGTAAATTGCCAAACTTGTCATACTTCGGATAAAACCTTGAAAAGTGATGCCAACTATCCTGGCGGTAAGATCCCTACTAGCTTCGCGTGGAAAGCTCACGAACGTGAAGGACATTACCTGAAATATGCGGGTGTACAATCAGGCACTGTGCTAAAAACCGATTGTGCGACATGCCATACGGTTGATAAAGCAAACGTCATTACAGGTATTACCTTAGGACGTCAACCTAATCGCACATGGCGCTACGGTGATATCAATAATAACGGTGCCGATATTTGGGTATCTTCAGATGCGGGTGCGTGTTTAAGCTGTCACCAAAAATATCTGAGTGATGCGACAAAATCTCACATTGAGACTAACGGTGGTATTTTAAATGGCAGTAGTGCAGCCGATGTGCAAACTCGTGCATCAGAAAGCTGTGCAACTTGTCATACCCCAGCTCAATTAAGTAAAGTTCACGGTAATTAAGCAGATATAACGCTCTCATTCAGAGCAATGTTTTATCGTTACTAAAGAGAGAGGTTTTTACCTCTCTCTTTATATTCTTGCAATTTAAAAATCCGCTGTTTTTTTGATCTGAAATCGTTTTTACCTCTCGCTTTAAATACCTCTTTAGAAATAGAAAGATCCAAGTCACACATTAGCAAAGGCCTTGGAGATTTTAAGGTCATGTTAGGTTAGCCTTTCCTTGGGGAATTCTATTTCCAGCATCCACTTAAGTCGCTTCTAGTGACCAAAAACACAGACATAGAATCTGTTGGCTCTAGAACACAGCGTTTAAGCAATGCCAAACCTATGCAGGGAAAAAAATGATGAACGCACAAACAACTAAAATCGCACTGCTGTTAGCAGCAAGTGCAGTCACTATGGCCTTAACTGGCTGTGGTGGCAGCGATGGTAATGATGGTAATCCCGGTGAACCTGGTGGAGAACCTGCTCCAGCGATTCAAACCCTTAATTTCACGTTTGATAAATCTGTCATCACTAACGGTGTACCGAGTGTTGAGTTTACCGTCACTAACGAAGATGATTTACCCGTCGTTGGTCTCCAAAAAATGCGCTTCGCCGCAGCACAGTTGATCCCACAAGGGGCCACAGGTGCCGGTAATGCCTCGCAATGGCAATACTTTGGTGATGAAACCTGTGATGTGGCAGCAACATGCCCAGGGACCTTTGTTGACCAGAAAAACGGTCACTACAGCTATACCTTCAACATGAACCTGACCGCTAACGCTAAAATCACCTACAACGATCAGTTAGCTCAACGGGTGTTAATCCGCGCTTATAACACGCCGTTACCCGATGGAACTCAAGTCCCTAACAGTAACGCCTTTGTAGACTTTACGGCCGATACCGGTGCCGCACCGACATACAGCCGCAAAATTGTGGCCACTGAAAGCTGTAATACCTGTCACCAAGATTTAGCCAATGTGAAACACGGCGGCGCGTACTCAGATGTTAACTACTGTGCAACTTGCCACACAGCTGGCAAAGTTGGCGTAGGTAAAGAGTTCAATGTTCTCGTTCACGCTAAACACAAAGACCTGACTTTAGGTTCATTGGAAAGCTGCCAAAGCTGTCATGCTGCAAACGATGCCGCGCCAGATTGGGGTAATTGGTCACGTATTCCAACTGCCGCTACCTGTGGAAGCTGTCATAGCACAGTGGACTTCGCCGCAGGTAAAGGCCATTCACAACAGCTAGATAACTCAAACTGTATCGCCTGTCATAACAGCGACTGGACTGCCGAGCTACACACAGGCAAGACTGCTGACAAGAAAGCCGTTATCGCTCAGTTAGGTATGCAAGCAAAACTCGTAGGTCAAGCTGACGATACTGCGGTATTAACTGTCTCTATCTTAGACAAAGAGGGTAACGCGATTGATGCGGCAACGGTTCAAGACAAGATTAAACGCTTAGAATCAGTCACCAACGTTGGCCCTAACTTCCCAATCATGGGTTATAACCCAAGCCCAGGTAGTGGTGCTGCGAAAATTGCTAAAGACTTAGTCAAAGATGGCGCACTGCAAGATGGCGTGACCTTAGTTGACGGTAAACTGGTATTCACTACACCTGCCCTGCCTTTCGGTGCTGGCGATACAGATACAGCCTTTACCTTTATCGGTCTGGAAATGTGTAGCACTGGTACTAGCTTAACGGCATGTACCGTTGATAGCGCAACCACCAGTATGAAAGCAGAGCTCGCCTTTGGTACTAAATCAGGTAACGCCCCAAGCATGCGCCATGTTAACTCAGTTAACTTCAGCACCTGTCAAGGCTGTCACAGCGATGCCTTCGAAATCCACAAAGGCCACCATTCAGGTTTTGTGATGACAGAGCAAGTATCACATGCAAAAGATGCGAACGGTAAAGCGATCGTCGGTGTTGATGGTTGTGTCGCGTGTCATACACCTGATGGTACTTATGCTTCTGGTGCTAACAAAGGCGCATTCGAGATGAAACTGCACGTGATCCACGGCGAGCAAGGTGTCATCAAAGAATGTACCCAATGTCACAACGATTTCAACCTAGATGCATTCAAAGTGAAAGGCGCGCTAGCAACATCAGCAGGTAAATACACCACGCCAATCACAGCCACTTGTACTTCATGCCACGCGCCAGAATCCATTGGCCACGGCTTAGAAAACATGGGCGCGATTGTGAACGGTGATTATGTTCAAGCTAACCAAGCGGCGCAGTCAGAAACCTGTTTCTACTGTCACAAACCCACACCAACAGATCACACTCAGGTGAAAATGTAATTTGCCCAAGCAGGGGGAGTTCGCTCCCCCTTTCTTGAATTTTGTTGGGACAAATTGGGAAGCCTATTATGAAGAACAGCCTAAAAATGAAAAACCTACTGCCGGCATTTGTCATCACCATGGCAATGTCAGCAGTCATGTCTTTATGCATCGCACCAAACGCTTATGCGTCGAAGTGGGATGCGAAAATGACGCCAGAGCAAGTCGAAGCCACCTTAGATAAGAAGTTTGCCGAAGGCAACTACTCCCCTAAAGGCGCCGATTCTTGTTTGATGTGCCATAAAAAATCTGAAAAAGTGATGGACCTGTTCAAAGGTGTCCACGGCGCCATTGATTCATCAAAAAGCCCAATGGCTGGCCTGCAATGTGAAGCCTGTCATGGTCCTTTAGGTCAACACAATAAAGGCGGCAATGAGCCGATGATCACTTTCGGTAAGCAATCGACCTTAAGTGCTGAAAAACAAAACAGTGTCTGTATGAGCTGTCACCAAGATGATAAACGTGTGTCTTGGAACGGCAGTCACCATGACAATGCCGATGTCGCTTGTGCCTCTTGCCACCAAGTACATGTGGCAAAAGATCCTGTGTTATCAAAAAACACTGAAATGGAAGTCTGTACTAGCTGCCACACTAAGCAAAAAGCAGACATGAACAAACGCTCAAGCCACCCATTAAAATGGGCTCAAATGACCTGTAGCGATTGTCATAATCCCCATGGGAGCATGACAGATTCCGATCTGAACAAGCCGAGCATTAACGAAACCTGTTACTCCTGCCACGCCGAAAAACGCGGCCCCAAACTGTGGGAACATGCACCCGTCACTGAGAACTGTGTCACTTGCCACAATCCTCACGGCAGCGTAAATGATGCCATGTTGAAAACCCGCGCACCGCAGCTGTGTCAGCAATGTCACGCCAGCGATGGCCATGCCAGCAATGCTTACTTAGGTAACACTGGTTTAGGTTCAAACGTCGGTGACAATGCCTTCACGGGTGGAAGAAGCTGTTTAAATTGCCACAGTCAGGTTCATGGTTCAAACCATCCATCTGGCAAGCTATTACAGCGCTAAGGAGACGAGAAAATGAAATTTAAACTCAATTTGATCACTCTTGCGTTACTGGCAAACACAGGTTTTGCGATAGCGGCCGATGGGTATGGCTTAGCCAATGCCAATACCGAAAAAGTCAAAATGTCCGCATGGAGCTGTAAAGGCTGCGTCGTTGAAACGGGCACATCGGGTACTGTGGGTGTCGGTGTAGGTTATAACAGTGAAGAGGACATTCGCTCGGCGAATGCCTTTGGGACGTCAAACGAAGTCGCAGGGAAATTGGATGCTGATGTCACCTTTCGCGGTGAAAAAGGCTATCGTGCCAGCGTTGAAGCCTATCAACTGGGCATGGATGGCGGCCGCTTAGAGGTGAATGCCGGCAAACAAGGCCAGTACAATGTCAATGTGAACTATCGCCAGATTGCCACTTACAACAGCAACAGTGCCTTAACGCCCTACTCGGGTGTGGGCAGCGATAATTTAACGCTGCCAGACAACTGGGTGACGGCGGGTTCAAGCAGCCAAATGCCATTACTGATGGACAGCCTGAACGCCTTAGAACTGTCGCTCAAACGTGAGCGCACTGGGCTAGGTTTTGATTATCAAGGTGAATCGCTGTGGAGCACACATGTGAGCTACATGCGTGAAGAAAAAACCGGCTTGAAAAAAGCTTCAGGTGGATTCTTTAATCAATCTATGATGTTAGCCGAGCCTGTCGATTACACCACTGACTCCATTGAAGCGGGTATCAAGCTTAAAGGCGACAACTGGTTCACCGCACTTAACTACAATGGCTCGATTTTTAAGAACGAGTACAACCTGTTAAATTTTGACAGTGCGTTTAATCCAACCTTTGGCGCGCAAACCTCTGGCAGTATCGCCCTTGATCCAGACAATCAGTCACACACAGTATCGTTAATGGGCCAATACAACGACAGTACAAATGTGCTATCGGCTCGCTTGCTTACCGGACAAATGAGTCAAGACCAAGCGTTAGTGACTTCAGGTTATGGTTATCAAGTGCCAACTGAAGCCCTTGATGCCAAGGTCGACCTTATCGGTTTGAACTTAAAAGTGGTCAGCAAAGTCACCAACTCACTGCGCTTAAGTGGTAGCTACGACTATAACGACCGCGATAACAATACACAGATTGAGGAGTGGACCCAAGTCAGCATCAACAATGTCAACGGTAAGGTGGCCTATAACACCCCTTACGATAACACTAGCCAGCGCTTCAAAGTGGCCGCAGATTATCGTATTACCAGCGGCATGAAACTCGATGGCGGCTATGACTTCAGACGTGACGAACGTAATTATCAAGACCGTGAAACCACGGATGAGAACACGGTTTGGGCGCGTTTCAGAGTCAACAGCTTCGAGACTTGGGATATATGGGTTAAGGGCAGTTACGGTCAACGTGATGGCTCGCAATATCAAGCCTCTGAATGGACATCGTCTGAAACCAACAGCCTGTTGCGTAAGTACAATCTGGCGAACCGTGACAGAACCCAAGTGGAAGCACGAGTCACTCACTCGCCTATCGAAAGCCTGACCATAGATTTCGGTGCCCGTTACGCATTAGATGACTACACAGATACTGTCATCGGTTTAACTGAGTCAAAAGACACCAGTTATGATGCCAACATCAGCTGCATGATCACCGATGATTTACTGGCGAACGCCTTCTATAACTATCAAATCATTGAATCTGAACAGGCGGGAAGCAGCAACTACAGCACCCCAACCTGGACAGGCTTCATTGAAGATAAAGTGGATGTTGTCGGCGCTGGCATTAGCTACAACAACTTACTTGAGAACAAGTTACGCATGGGACTGGATTACACCTATTCAGACTCCAACAGTAACACCCAAGTTAGACAAGGTATCACAGGCGACTACGGCGATTATTTTGCCAAAGTACACAACATTAACTTATACGCTCAATATCAAGCCACCGAGAAAATGGCGCTGCGCTTCGATTATAAAATTGAGAACTATAAGGACAATGACGCTGCCAATGATATCGCCGTTGATGGCATTTGGAACGTCGTAGGCTTTGGCAGCAATAGCCATGACTATACAGCGCAGATGATCATGTTAAGCATGAGCTACAAGCTCTAATCCTCAACGATAGACAATCCAAAAGCCCGCATCTTGCGGGCTTTTGTTTAACCGCGGCAGTCACATGCAAAGTCAGATGTAAAATCATTACATCAGCCCAGATAAAAGTAAAAATCTTGAATAAGATCAGACTCTGGCGCAAAAGTCTGCCCATAAAAACCTTATTCCTTGAGTTTTAGCTCACTTTAGCGGATCTTAATTCAATCTTTTGGTTAATCCTCTGAGCCCATGCGTATTTATTCTCCCCTCTGCCAATCTAAGTGCTTGTCGTCGCTTCCCGCCCTACTGGGGCTGAGTCTATTGCCCTTACCCGCCTTGGCGTTCGACCCCTCGGGCGGCACCGCCAGCCTGTTTATCATTCTCGGCCTCGGCGGCTTTACCTTAATCAATTTATTTTTGCAGGGTTTGTTCTTTTTTGCGGGTCAATATCGCAGCGCCACCTTTGCCAAACGCCATGTATTAAGCGCCTTAATCGTTCCGCTGATTGCCGTCGCCTTAGCCATCTATGATCACAGAGGTTGGAGTGATTTCGCCTTGAACTTAGGCATTATTTGTGTGGGGATTGGTTTGATATTATTGCCACTACAACTGTGTCAAATCGATAAACCCGCCAATCGTAATGCCGATTGGATCATCAGCCTAGGGGCATTATTCATCCTAGCCTTGAGTTATGTCATTGCGCCCTTAGCCTTTTTTACCATTGTGCTAACCCACATCTGTTTGGCTTCAAGCCCAAGTAGAGTGCCTAAGTTATTAAGCTACTTGGGCTTATTGTTGGGGTACGGTCTTTTTGGCTACTGGCTATATCAAACGGCGATGATGTTCCAATCCTGATTGAAAATGAATCAGCGATGACATTAACCACTGGCACTGACCACTGAATAAGACAAATTTTGACTAAAACACATTGCACTAACGCGCCGGCGTCATCACCGCTAAGCGAAACGGTATCGCCGCCCAGTTCTGCATCAATGACAGCGCTGCTGACAAAAATTAACGCCTGTACTTTATGTCAGGCTGATTTGCCCTTAGCGCCCAAACCGATATTGCAGGCCAGTAGCCAAGCGCGGATTTTGATTGCCGGCCAAGCTCCGGGCGTGAAAACGCACCATAAAGGCATCCCATTTGACGATGCCAGCGGTGAACGGCTGCGTACTTGGTTGAATGTCACCCGTGAGCAATTTTACGACCCTGCCCTTTTTGCCATTGTCCCTATGGGATTTTGTTTTCCGGGCAGTATCGAAAAAAACGGTAAAAAGCAGGGTGATAAACCACCGCGCCCCGAATGCGCCGCCACTTGGCATCAAGCCTTACTTGCGTTAATGCCACAAATTGAGCTAATCGTGCTCCTCGGCCAATATGCCATCGATTATCATCTACCGCGTGAATCGTCCGTGGCCATAAACCTCACTTCGCCGCTCACTAAGCCTCAAACAACCCACATAAATGTATCGTCCAGCGCCAAAGCAAAAACCATCCCCAAACTGAAACCCATCACAGTGACCCAAGCGTGCGCGCAGTGGCAGCAATATTGGCCTAAATATTTTGTCTTACCGCACCCGAGCCCACGCAATAATCTCTGGCTTAAGCAGCATCCTGAGTTTGAACGCGATATGCTACCCAGATTAAGAATGCGTATTGCATCCCTGTTAAACCTTCAACCACTCTAGGCACTTATATGTATCTGCTTGATTCTGCCATCGCTAAACAGATTGTGAGTCGCACAATGAAAATCATTGGCCACAATATCAATGTGATGAACGGCCAAGGAGTAATTTTAGGCTCAGGCGATCCTAAACGTATTGGTTCAACCCACGAAGGTGCGCTGCTGGCCATTGCCCAAAATCGCAATGTGGAGATAAGCCAAGAAGTGGCCTCTGGGCTGCATGGCGTAAAACCTGGGATCAATTTACCCTTGCATTATCAAGGACAAATCATAGGTGTTGTCGGCATTACTGGCGATCCAAGTGAGCTTACCCATTACGGTGAATTACTCAAAATGACCGCCGAAATGATTGTTGAACAAGCTAACCTGCAGGATAAATTGCAGTGGGAGAATCGCCAGCGCGAAGAGTTTATTTTGCAGTTGATCAAAGCTGAAACCGACGATGATGAGCAGTTGCACCGCTGGGCAAAACAGTTAGAAATTGATATCAGCCTGCCACGGGTCGCGGCCATTATTGAGATCAGCGAGAAGCACACCCAAAAACAACATTTAAAGACTGACGCCAACTCATCGGCCTTGTACTTAGCAGAAGCTTCCGCTCAGTCCGCCGATGAACGCAGCCCCAGAGTCAGTGAAACCCTCAAGCAAGTGCTGCATCTATTGCAATACCCTGACCGAGGCAACTTGATTGCCATGACCTCAATGTCGCAATTGGTGATCCTAAAGCCTGCTTTTTTAGATGGTAAACAATGGGATCCTGAGCTTGAAAATCAGCGTATCGACAAGCTGTTACAACGCTTACCCGCCCAAATGGATTTAAACTTTAAAATTGCCTTGGGCCACTTTTTCCCCGAAAAAGGCGGTATTGCGCGCTCCTATCAAACCGCGCAGGAAACCTTAGCCCTAGGTAAACAGCGCAATGCAGAGGGTAATAAATACCTGTTCGAAGATTATTCCCTGCAAGTACTACTGGCGGGACTTAAACATGACTGGCGCGGTCAGGCACTAGCGTCACCCTATCAGCAACTCGCCAAAGCCGATAAAAACGGCCAGTTACGCAAAACCTTAGCCGCCTATATCACCCACTTTGGTGATGCGCAGCAATGCGCGAATGCGCTGTTTATACACCGCAACACACTTAGATATCGCCTCGATAAAATTCAGCAAATCACCCAAGCCGATATCCAATCCCTGCATGGATTATTGAGTTTGTATCTTGGACAACTGCTTGATACTTCGGCAACCCCAAGATAACGGGTGTTATTTCCTACGTCATTGAGTCAATAAAGCATTTATTAACAGATCGATTGAAAGATTTATACCGTATCCCCTTTCCTATAGTTTCTAATAACAATCTCGCGTCGACATGTCGAACGCTCGACCCAGACCATTGAAAGGAATTGCAATGACCCCATTCAAACTGACTTTACTAGCCAAAGCCTGCCTCATCACAGGCTTAGCGCTAACTTCACAGACATTAGTCGCTGCCGAAAAAACCATTCCAGAGCTGGTTGATGCCGTCAATGGCACGCCCGATGCGGCAAGTCGCGAGGCGGGTAAAAAAGTCAAACTGCGTAACCATACAAAAGGATTTTGCACCTCAGGTAGTTTTAAACCGGATCCGCAATTACAACAAACACTGGCGATTCCGTTTTTTAATCAAGATGCCATTAAAGTCACGGCCCGTTTTTCCCTTGGTGGCACAAATCCACAGATCTCCGATAAAACCGCTGGGCGCTTTATGTCACTCAAAATAGATGGCGATAAAGAAAACCTTAACTTTGTTACCACTAACGTCCCCGTTTTCTTCGCCAGTAATCTAGAAGACTTTTTTACCTTTCAGACCAAAGTGAAACAAGGCGCTGAAGGTAAACAGTGGCTTATCGACAATCAACCCAGCGCTAAAGCTTTTTTCAACTATGTCAAACAGCTGCCTCCCAGCCCTAGTTTTGCCAACAGCCGCTACTATGGCGTGAATAGTTTCCTGTTTAGCACCCAAAAAGGTGGTGCTCAGCAAGGTGAAACGGTTGCGGGTAAGTGGATTTTTGAACCTGTCGCAGGTACGGCAGCACTGTCATCCAGCGAGCTTGCTAATCTGGGTGACGATTTTTTAAAGGCGGAATTACTCGAGCGCATTAAAACCCAGCCAGCACAATGGAACCTCTATATTCAACTGGCTGAAACGGGCGATGAGATTAATGACCCTACCGTGATTTGGCCTGAGACTCGCCAGCGTTTGCTGGTTGGCCAAGTGGTGATTAACGGTGAGCGAGATAGCGATCCCCAAGTGCAACAGTGCGATAAAGGCATTTTCAACCCGCTGTTATTACCTAAGGGCATTGCCGCGTCTGCCGATCCGATACTCAATGCTCGCACCGCTGCCTATGTCGAATCTTTTATTCGTCGCCAATAAAACGACGAGTTAAGCCAAGTTCCTCCTACTTAAGGTTGGCAAATAGCCCTATTTGCCAACCCTTATCGACAAAACGCCTCCTCTTACATTCGAATTCACCTAAGCTTTTTTGTGCATGAGCACAAAAATGGCGAAACATAACGCGGTAATTCCGTGGATTTAGCCAAAGCTATTCAAGCATGCCTGCACAATAATAGGATGATCTTAAAATAGGATAACCTTAAAGCAGCCCTCATTTGGACTCAGACCCAAATAAGCACTGCGCCCTACAATATAAGTCAAAAAAACTTACTCAAAAACTTCAGCCAAGAACTGAACGGGACATAATATGAACTTAGTGCTTATTCTTATCGGCGTGATTGCATTTATTGTTATCGCGACCTCAAAATTTAAACTCCACCCCTTTTTAACCTTAATTCTGGCCGCCTTTATCGCGGCGTTCGCCTATGGCTTACCGAGCGGAGAAATCGCTAAAACCATCACTACAGGTTTTGGCGGTATCTTAGGTTATATCGGCCTTGTGATCGTCTTGGGGACTATCATAGGTATTATTCTAGAAAAAAGCGGCGCCGCCATTACCATGGCTGATGTGGTGATCAAGGTATTAGGTAAACGCTTCCCGACATTAACTATGTCGGTCATCGGCTATCTAGTGTCTATTCCAGTCTTTTGTGACTCGGGCTTTGTGATCTTGAACTCGCTAAAACAATCGATGGCCAACCGCATGAAGGTCTCTAGCGTCTCCATGAGCGTTGCCTTAGCCACGGGTCTGTATGCCACTCACACCTTTGTACCGCCAACACCGGGGCCTATCGCCGCCGCGGGTAACTTAGGCTTAGAGTCGAACTTGGGCTTAGTGATTGGCGTGGGTCTCTTTGTGGCCGCCGTAGCCGCATTAGCAGGCATGTTATGGGCGAACCGTTTTGCCGATGTTGAACCAGATGGTGAAGGCGCAGAGGAGCTTAAAGCGGAAGCGAGCGACTATGAAACCCTGAAAAAAAGCTATGGCACACTGCCCAGCCCATTAAAAGCCTTCGCGCCAATTTTTGTGCCTATCGTATTAATTTGTTTAGGTTCTATCGCTAACTTCCCTTCAGCGCCTTTAGGTAAAGCAGGGTTATTTGACGCGCTAGTGTTCCTCGGTCAACCCGTTAACGCTCTGATGATTGGCCTATTCTTATCCCTGTCGTTATTAAAGGGTGAGAATAAGATCAGTGAATTTAGCGAGCGCATCAGCCAAGGGTTAGTCACAGCCGCGCCGATTATTTTAATCACAGGTGCGGGCGGTGCCTTTGGTGCTGTCTTAAAAGCCACGCCTATCGGTGACTTTTTAGGCACATCATTGTCGGCACTCGGTATCGGTATCTTTATGCCGTTCATCGTCGCCGCGGCGCTTAAATCGGCGCAGGGTTCATCGACAGTGGCGTTAGTCGCAACCTCAGCACTGGTTGCGCCTATGCTCGGTGATATCGGCCTTGGCAGCGACATGGGCCGCGTATTAACGGTAATGGCGATTGGTGCCGGTGCAATGACGGTTTCCCACGCTAATGACAGCTTCTTCTGGGTCGTCACCCAATTTAGCCGCATGAGTGTGAAACAAGCTTACAAAGCACAAACCATGGCAACCCTTATTCAAGGTGTCACCGCTATGTTGACTGTGTATGTGCTGAGCTTAGTCTTGCTCTGATAGTGATTAGTAATTAGTGATTTAACCTTGATTCAAACTTGCCCCTTGGGCGCAAACCGCGCCCAAGATATCTTTGTTATCGCCCAAATAATTGCAACAGTTCAATGTACCAGTGCTGGATATTAATACGTTTATATCCTTCAGTGTTTGCACAGGAAAGCTGTTGTACCCAACGTAAGTGGCATTGGGTTTAGTGTTCAACATTGAGCCCTGTTTTATCCCATTTAGCTGTAGGATTTTTAATGAAAATAGTTATCGCCCCCGACTCATTTAAAGAAAGCTTAAGCGCACTCGAAGTGGCCAACGCCATCGAACAAGGCTTAAGACAAGTGATACCCGACTGCGACATAGTCAAAATTCCCGTTGCCGATGGCGGCGAAGGCACAGTGCAATCTATGGTCGATGCCACGGGCGGCAGTATTGTCAACCTAGAGGTCATGGGTCCACTGGGGCATAGGGTGCAAGCGCACTATGGCATTCTTGGTGGAGGCATTCTCGGCAATGGATCAAACTCTGGCTCAAATGCTGGCTCAAACAGTGGCTCAGTCACTGATACGAGTACTGGCGCGATTGCCGTGATTGAAATGGCCTCGGCCTCTGGTCTGCACCATGTGCCAAGGGAGCAACGTAATCCGCTGCTAACCACCAGTTATGGGACGGGCGAGCTGATTTGTGATGCGCTTAATCGGGGGATAAAACACATCATTTTAGGTCTAGGCGGCAGTGCCACCAACGATGGCGGCGCGGGTATGGCCCAAGCGCTGGACATTTTATTGCTCGATAGCCAAGGTAAAACCTTGCCTTCTGGCGGCGCGGCGCTGGCGAACCTTGCCCAAATCGATGTCTCAAACGCTCATCCGCTGTTACGTGAGTGCAGCTTCGAAGTCGCCTGTGATGTTGATAATCCGCTGTGCGGCGAGCGTGGTGCCTCGGCGATTTTTGGCCCGCAAAAAGGCGCAACGCCTGCGATGGTTAAGCAGCTCGATACGGCGCTCGCCCATTATGCCGATGTGATTGCCCGCAATGGCATGACAGATCACCGTGAACATGCGGGTGCAGGTGCTGCGGGCGGTATGGGTCTTGGCGTGATGGCTTTTTTAAATGCCGAACTTAAACCCGGTGTTGAAATTGTAATGAAAACCGTTGGCCTTGCTGACAAAATCCGCGGCGCTGATTTAGTGATCACAGGTGAAGGCCGCATCGACGGGCAAACCGTGTTTGGAAAAACCCCGATGGGTGTGTTAAAGCAAGCCCAACTGCAGGGCATTCCTACTATCGGTATCGCGGGCTGCCTAGGTGACAACGCCAATGCCATATTGGATCACGGTATGGCGGCTATCTTCCCTATCATTCCGCACTTAAGTCCACTCGATGATGTGCTGGCCAATGCCAAGTTAAACCTTTGCAATACCGCCCGAAATATCGGCGCTGTGCTCATGTTGGGCCAGCGCTAATTTTTAGGGCTAACATGAATTTTAGGGCTAATGCTCAAGCTTGATGAGTGGCTCGTCGAGTTAAACATAAAGGCGCCATAACGGCGCCTTTGCTTATTTAGGCCGCAACGCTTTAGCAACACAAAATTTTAGTGCTTGATGCCTAAAAGGCCTTGCAGTAAAGTGAGCTCCCTTTTTGGTATTCCGCTGATTGAACATTTTGAGAGTCACTGGTCCGTTGTACTCTTCGAGCAAATTTGCGGTTTCACTATAAAAATTAATAGACGGCAAGCCCCATGACCCAGAAACTCCCTCGCCAAGCCACAGCATCCGAAGAAAGTCTGCTACGCATTTTTACTGCACCGGAAGATGCAGGATCAACGCTGAGTATTATCGAGCAGAAGCTCTCCGAGGACTTAGCAGGCTTTTTGGGTGACAGTATCGCCGCGCTCGAAAAACCCTTGTCGGAAATTGAAACCGATTTTCAAGCCTTTGAGATCCCAACTCAGCCGCGTTTCGTCTCCGATTACACCGACGAGATTATGCAAAATTTGGTGGCGCATTCGGTACACACAGCGGCACCGAGTTTTATCGGCCACATGACGTCGGCACTGCCCTACTTTGTGTTGCCGCTGTCGAAAATGATGGTGGGACTCAATCAAAATCTGGTCAAAATCGAAACCTCAAAGGCATTTACGCCGCTTGAGCGCCAAGTGCTCGGCATGATGCACCATTTGATTTACGACCAAGATACGGATTTTTATCAAAGCTGGATGCACAGCGCGAATCATTCCCTCGGCGCATTTTGCTCCGGCGGCACAGTGGCCAACATCACCGCCCTGTGGATTGCCCGCAACCAATTATTGAAAGCCGATGGCGAGTTTAAAGGCGTCAGCCGCGAAGGCTTACTCAAGGCACTGCGTCACTACGGCTATGATGATTTAGCGATTTTAGTCTCGGAGCGCGGTCACTATTCGCTAGGCAAAGCCGTCGATCTGCTTGGTATCGGCCGCGACAACATCATCAGCATACCCACGGGCAGCGATAACAAGGTCGATGTCGCGAAAATGCGCCAAGCTGCCCTTGAACTTGCCCGTAAAAATATCAAAGTGTTGGCGATTGTTGGCGTAGCTGGCACCACAGAAACCGGTAATGTTGACCCATTGACAGAATTAGCGGCGCTGGCAAAAGAGTTAAATTGCCATTTCCATGTGGATGCGGCGTGGGGAGGCGCGAGTTTATTATCCAATAAATACCGCCACTTACTCACAGGTATCGAACTTGCCGATTCAGTCACCATCGATGCCCACAAACAAATGTACGTGCCCATGGGCGCAGGTATGGTGTTATTTAAAGACCCAGAGTTCGCCCACGCCATTGCCCATCACGCCGAATATATTCTGCGCCGTGGTTCAAAGGACTTAGGCAGCCAAACGCTCGAAGGTTCACGCCCCGGCATGGCGATGTTAGTGCACGCTTGCTTGCAGATCATCGGCCGCGATGGGTATGAAATCTTAATCAACAACAGCCTTGAAAAAGCCCGTTATTTTGCAGAGCAAATCAAAGCCCATGAGGATTTTGAGCTGGTCACTGAACCAGAACTGTGTCTGCTGACTTACCGTTATGTCCCCGCCCGCGTACAAGCCGCCATGAAGCTGGCCTGTGATCAAGCAGACACCTTAAGACTCGCCCGCTTTAATGAATTACTTGATGGTCTCACCCAGTTTATTCAAAAGCACCAACGCGAACAGGGCAAATCCTTCGTCTCCCGCACCCGCATTCAGCCAGCCCGCTATTTTAGACAAGCGACCGTGGTGTTTCGCGTGGTGCTAGCCAACCCTTTGACTAGCGATGATATTCTGAATCAAGTTCTCATCGAACAAAGTGAAATCGCTGCATTAGACAAAGAATTTTTACCCGCGCTCATGGCGATGGTGGCCCAATAGCGAGTTGTCTGGTGTTAGTTTTATACGAAGCTTAAATAAAGCGCTTTAATAGCAAACAGCCGCAAATTATTTGCGGCTGTTTGCTACGCGACACGAAATAAGCTGAACATTAAAGAGACAAGATTAAGCGTTTATCCTTCACTCGTTTGTACGCCGAATTCAACTGCTTCCGTGACACGCCGTGA
>NZ_JAUOET010000039.1:0-34158 GCF_031932075.1 Shewanella sp. SP1S2-4 | reverse complement strand
CAGGTTATTACGATTGGCATAAGCGCCCTGCAAACGTGATAAGCCTTGAAACACAGAAGCTTTATCGCCTTGTTCGACAGCTATTTAAGCAAAGTCGAGGCAGCTTAGGGAATCGTGAAATGGTGAAAAAATTGCGCAAGGAAGGCTACCAGATTGGTCGCTATCTCGTTCGTAAAATTATGCACCTCCTTCGACTCAAAGCAACCCAGCGACGTGCTTACAAGGTGACTACGCAGCGGAAACACTCAGATGCAGTGGCAGATAACCTGTTAAACATGAACTTTAATCCAGTATCGGCTAATCAGGTCTGGGCGGGTGACGTGACCTATTTAAAGACGGGTGAAGGCTGGATGTATTTGGCTGTGGTGATGGATTTATATTCACGCCGGATTGTGGGATGGCACATAGATAAACGCATGACCACAGATTTGATATCTAAGGCATTAATAAAAGCCTACAACCTGCGCCAACCGGCTAGAGGGTTGGTATTTCACAGTGACCGAGGCTCGCAATATACCAGTAAGCAATTCGGTAGGCTGCTATTGAGCTATGGTATCCGAGCCAGCATGGGTGATGTGGGAGCGTGTTGGGATAATGCCGTTGTTGAGCGATTCTTTGGCAGCTTAAAACACGATTGGATTTTTAAAGTTAATCAACCAACAATGGAGTTTATGAAGCAAGATGTGACTGCTTACATGAAATATTACAACTTGGAGCGGCTGCATTCTGCTAATGACGATCTGTCACCGGTAGAGTTTGAAAATTCTCAAGTTAAAGTGTCCAGTTTGGGTTGACCAGTACATTTGATTCAGGCCTGAGGAAAACGGTCGAGTGGATAGTGCAAGCGGTCTAAAATCCACCGCGTAATTGATGTCAGAGTACTTTTAGGACCCAATTTAATTGGGTTTATGTCTAAGCACACTATGCATAAAAAACGAGGGATCAAAGATGATTGTTGGCAATGTATTTTGTACACAATGCAATATTGTGGTTGAAATCGTAAACCCAAATGGTGGTGGACGGATTTGTTTAAATTGCGGTAATCATCATTTGCATCGACGTTTAGGCCCTGAGAAATGCGGCAACTGTGGTAGTGAAAATACTAAAGAGATGTTTTTTTTGGCTGGCAGGGAAGATGAAAAATGCCCCAAGTGTAACCTTGGTTTACTGTACTTTCGTATCTAGGTTTTAGTTGGGCGTGGCTGGCAAACCAGGTTAAAGACGATCATTGGGCCATATGCGGCTATCTTGATGAACGCTATAAGTGTATCTATTATGGATGGGATTGTTTACGGTTACGCAATATTGGACTTTTAATGAAACATAAACTTTGGCTCTTTGGATTATTCTCTTTATTGATAATGGGCAAACTGAGTGCCGCCCCACAGGAGCTTGAGTGTGTTAATTATTTTTCTAAATTAGAAAAGCCAACTGCTCAATCTCAATTTGAGACTTATACAAAAGTGGGTGAGTGTTTAAAATATTTACCAACAAATCGCGTTTTATTAAAAAATATTATTAATACTTACAAGCTTATTTTTCAAGTCAATCCCTCCCATTACCACTTAGAATCGTTTATGCCTTTTTATATTGAAAATCAATTAATTGTTGATGAGGCTGTTCGTGATGTTGTTCTCGATGAGGCGGAGAGGCAGGAGTTTTTTTTACGATTAACAACCGCCAAAAGAGAATTCATTGAGGGGAATGGCTGACGGCTGACTTGTTCAAATATCTATATTTATGTTGAGCGCCGATTTTCGAACTAAGATTAACGATTAATCTGAGCACTAGGTTAATAAGCATACCCGTGCTCAAGTGAGTTTATTAAGTAATATGAGTTGTATTTGAACTAGATAACCAGAAAAAGGATTTCTCAAATTGAAGCACTCTGTTAATCATGGGGAGCAGGCTAATCTACCTCAAGATGGTAATGTTACCGCAGCTTGGTTAGCACCTTTATTAAGCTTGCTAAAGGTTAAAGCGGACGACACGGTAGAGCAATGCTATCAAAAAGCAGATGAAGTCGCGAATCACTTAGCACCTCATACTCGACGTTTTTATAATTTTATTTTGGTATTCCAAGGGCTTGCTGTGCTCGCCCCATCCCTTTGGCTGATTATTTTACGTGAGCAACTGAATGTTTCTATTGCTGCGTACAGTGTAGTGTTTTGTACGATTAGCTTATTGATCATCAGTTGGTGGGTGCGTTGGCGGGGGATGCAGCGTTTGTGGGTTCGAGCCAGGCTGGTGGCGGAGATCGCGCGCTCGCGTATCGCAACGGAGGGTATTGATGGCAATCTCACTTTTGCAGCACTACGTCGTTCCCCTATGCTTCAGACCGTGGCACTGGCACTGCCTTCCTCACCACAGTCATCTGTTCGCGATGTTCAAACGGTAAAACGAAACTATGTTTTGAATCGCTTGAATGATCAGCTGTCGTACTATCACCAAAAACGGCATGACGCGTTAAATCAACGTCAGCAATTGAGCAAAGTCGTGACACTATCATTGGATGCGGCACTGTTTTTAGCGGTAGCAGGTGTTGCGATTGCATGGCGTGATGAAGCGGCAGTATGGCTTAACTGGTCTTATTCCGATTATGTATTTGGTTTTGTGGGGACATTGCTACCTTTACTGGCCGTGTTAGCGCAAATGCGTGGTGCTCAGCTTGAGCTTAATCGGCGTATAGGTACTTTTGCCCAGCAAATAGAATTACTCAGTGCCGCGAAACAAAATCTTGAAGCGACAATCGATGCAGAGCAAATGCAGCAGATCGTCGAAGACGTCGAGGCCTCGTTGTTGGCTGAAGTCACGGAATGGTTTTATCAGGCTGAACATAATGAACCTTATTATCGCGCTAACCGGGATAAAGCCGAACTAAAAGAATGGCAAGCTGCTGCGGTTTTGCGCCAAAGTATGTTGGCTCGCTTGCTTGGTACGTTGGAGTACAGTGCGGGTTTTATTGGCCGAGTGATATTGGGCCGGGTGGTGGTGGTCGCGCTTTCTATGGTGCTAACGACGGCGTTTATTCAATATAAGCGTGCTCCGGAAGACCCAGCTATCCAGTCGGTACTTCGCCAGCAAGACGGTCGTTTGTTTAGTGCTCGGGGTGAGGGCAATCCCTATGGCTTGTGGCAACAAGGTCAGTTAGCGGCGCAAAACGGCACTGTTGTATTGGTGCATGGCTTGCACGATGGTGTGGATAAAAGCCGTAGTAAAGGGCATTGGATGACTCGGCTGGAAACCGCTATTGCATTACGCACTGCGCCGCAGGCACCCGATATAGTGTTGGTAGATTGGCAAGAAGCGGCTAAACCCTCGGGTAACGCTGACAGTGCCCTCGACACATTGGCGCTTAATGCGATGGGCATGCCACAAGCAGCGCAAGATATGCTTAACGATTTATCTATGATCCGCCCGCAAGGTGAGCGTATTGGTGAGTTGGTTGGGTTTAAACTAGCCCGTGCTATACGAAACGGAGCCATTTCGCGCGACAAACCGCTGCATTTAATTGGCCACAGTGCAGGCGGTTTTGTTGTGTTACACGCAGCACTTGTGCTCAGTGAACTTGGGTTGGCGCCAGAGCCTATGCAGGTAACTATGTTGGATACGCCGTTTCCGCTGGTGGCCGATCTTGCTAAGGCTGCGTCACACTTCCCGGTCGATTTTTATGTCACTTCATCGTTAGCGCAGGGGGTACCTGCCGATCAATTTGTGGTTGGCTTTAACCGCTTTGATATTACTCCACCGCCAGAGATTGATCCTTATACTGGCGCCCATAGTTATGCCCATAGCTGGTTTATTCAGTCGGTGTCAGATAAGGGGAATGCTGAGGGGTTTTCCGGCTCTCCCTTATTAATTGAATAGTAGGTTGATAGATAGTGTTTTGTTTAAAAATCAAAAGTATAACTTTTTGAACCTCTCTGTCGTTAGCTACGACACGTGGTTTTGTTGGTTTTACCCATAACTGCGAACGAAGCCAAGCTGTCTCTCATCTAACACTGGCGTGGTGAGCTAGGTCGATTAGTTTAAGTAGGAGTTGTGTGGTTAATTTGTTATTAAATTGATAAAAAAGTTGGGTATTGAATATCTACTTACTACACTGTAAACGAAAAAAATAACAATGGTAAAGGGAGTTCAATATGCTTTACGAATGGGTCGATATTTTCCTGAAAATAAGCTGGTTGTCGGCGTTTGCCGCTGTTTTAACTTTGCTAACTAAACCCAAAGGCGCTCGATTTTTTCTGTTGGTTGTGGGTCTTATTTGCATGGCAATGTTGGAACTTAATTATGCCAATAGTGATGTTGACTCGGGATATTACGACAATCCGGTGTGGATTTTCTCACTGATCGTTGGAAATTGCACTTGGTTGCTTGCTGGCTTGTTGTCGCTGTTTTATCTGAAAAGCCATTTCTCTGGAACTGGCAGTAAAGATACGGGCAGTATTAAAGAAGCACTTTCAGTCATTCCGGTGACCGCTGATAATCCGGCAGAAGCGCTAAATTCGGCGAGACAAGCATTGTATCTGGAGGTCGAGACAATTTTAGCGCAGCTCAAACTGCCAGACTCTGCCAATATCCAATTATTACAATCTCAAAACTATTCTGCGGTAACTTTTGTCAGCTTGTCGATGTTTCAACCGGCGTTTCCCGACGGCGCCTTGGCGAATAAACTTGGAACTCAGTCGTTGGTTTTGATTCGCTTGGATGCACATCCGTTTATGCGTTTTCCGATAACCTATTCAATCCGGGTTGAGTCGTCATATAAGCTGCAGGAATTTTCCGATGTATATCAAATTAGCCTAGAGCAACTGTCACGTTTAATCACGCAGTTGCTGCAAGGGGAACGCTGGCACTTTAAACCAAAGCGTTTGAAGCAAGCGCCCATTCAAGTTTGGCGTCCGGCTAATAAACCCCGCGATTACAAACAGTGGCGTGGTGTGGATATCGTCATGATGGTGATACCACCATTACTGATTTTTCCGTTGCTGCGCTGGATATTTTTTGGCAAAGCCAAGCGGTTGAAACTGACTACAGGTAAACCCTTAATTGAGCCTAGACAGTTATTACAACTTGATTCTTGGCAGGTGGCGATTAAGGGATTGCAGGCTTATGCAGAACAACTTGAAACCGAGTTTGTTAACGCTATGCAGGCCAATACTAGTCAGTTCGGCAAATTAAACGAAGAGCTTATTTGGTATTGGGGTGTTGACGGTAAAGTTGAGCGCAAACAATATGTATTCAGTATTGGCAGGGCGTTGGTGTTTATTAAAATCTATGCATACGGTGATGATCTGTATATCGGCTGGGATGCACATGTCAATGCTGGCAGCTGGGCAGAGAAAAATATTGGCGCAGGTTATGCTCATCACGATGGCACTCGCTTGGATGTGTACAGTATTGAATCTGAATGGCATCAGCCGAACGAATTCGATATCAGTGATGCAAATTTTGCGTTGGAGACTGTGCATGCCACTTTGGTAAAGCTAACTAAGCGATTGATTAAAGAGCGCGATGTGGATCAGGATATAGACTTCACTATTGTGCGAGAGTCCAGATCTGGCGTGTTGAATTCGCAGCAAAAACCTGCCAGTAACGAGAAAAAGAAACGCTTTATGAGAACAGGCTAACCGATGTCGCCAATGCCATACAGGGCTAGTTATCAACTGGCTCACCAAAACATTGTACAAAGCCTCTATTTGCACAAATCAGCACGCAGTGCGGCTGGTTTAGCTTGGCTGAAAGACATACTGTATCAACTTGCGCATTCAGCTGTTGAGGCATTTTCGCTTAGACTGGTTTGTAAGCCTGAAGAGGTCAACATCGGTCTGTACCTGAATGCAAGTGATGAGCAGCAAGCCGAACTGGATCGTTTTCACTTTTCCAGCTTGGTTTGTAACCAGGCGCTGGCTGATTTTTCTGTTAATAGCAAAGCGGCGTTTGATGCATTTCATGACATGGCGTGTGGCGATGAAGTTTTGCGGCTTGAAAATCTCCATTCTCTGGCTAATGACGTCACGATTCCAACCCAATTGCACTTATTTGAGTTGCTGAATTTACTGTTTAATCCTGATTTTCCCGGGTTGTCAGATCTTACTATCCAGTTCAATCTGATCGCGGTTACAGCGCCAACAGAAGTTGAGCGTACCGCTAGGAAACTCATGGTGAAACTGGATTTTGAGAGCAATATACCAGTCAACATTAAAACACATATCAAAAACAACCTGACTAAAAGTTTAAATGCGGGATATGAACTTGATACTTTGCTGAATTTTTCGGCAGGTAAGCAAGAGCAATTACAGCAAATTATTGATGATTTTCAGTACCAAGCCCTAAAGCCTTTCGGCATAAAAAACGTTCCACTGCAAGCAGATGAGTTGGCGGAAGATCTCTTTTATTCTGCATTACCGCTTTCAATGCTGGATGAAACAGACCCATTAACTCGTATTGCCCGTTTATTTGACCTGCGTGCAGCACTTAAAGCATTAACTCTGGCTTCAGTGTCAGCGTCCACACCGCAAGCAAGGGCAGATCAAACTGGGACGCTTGATGTGTTTATCTGCTACTCGTCAAAGAATTTTAATCAGGCATTGGCGGTATGCCACGGGTTGGAAAGCGAAGGCATTTGCTGTTGGATGGCGCCGCGTGATATTGGTCCCGGTGAGTCGTATGCCGCAGCCATTGTTAAGGGAATTGGCGCCTGTAAAGCGTTCGTGTTGGTGTTTTCCGATGCATCTAACGCGTCGCAGCATGTGCTGCGCGAGGTGGAACGTGCAGTCAATGCCAATAAGCTAATTGTGCCGTTCAAAATAGAGCCGACCGAACTCGAAGCGGATTTGGCGTATTTTATCAGTATTTGCCACTGGCTTGACGCGGTAACCCCCCCGTTAAGCTCACATATTGCCAATTTGGTGGCAACGCTTAAAAAGCAGCTAAGTTAAATGAAAAGTAAAGCACAGAGCTACTTCGTTGGTGCTGGTATTGCGTGGAGGGGGGAGATTGATGCTAATTCCTGAAATAGAGCGATATGTCCACTAAACTGCAACACTTTGGTTTGCGCTTACATCAGCAGGTAGGAAGCGAAAATCTATATGAATTGATGGTAGATCATCAGCCGTACTTATCGGTTTTGCGCGACTATGAAGTGCCGTTTGCCGGACGTATAGCGGGTGCGTATCAGCCAGGATTGAGTTTGGCGTCGCTAACCAATAATAACGGCACCCTTGTGCCTTTTGTATGTACCTGCAGTGAGCCAACGTGCTGGTTTATTAAGGTGCAGGTTGAGGTGATTAAAGACATGAATGCTGATTATGTTATTTGGCATTGTTGGAGTAACCCTTACCGGGCTGATAAAACGAAAGCTGCTGCCGGGCTGTTCTGGGATTACTCAGATCTACTACCATTAGTGTTTGATTTTGAACAGTATCAGGCGGAAATTACCCGTGTTACGGCACAGCAATAGAGGCTAAATAATACCGCTGGAATGTGTTGGTAATAATGGTATTTGCTTTTTATGTTTTCGCGCTCTAGGAGTTTTTTTGAATAAAGTACATCAACCTATTTTAACGGATATACCTCTGTGTTTACGCGTTGGAGTGACTGGACATCGGGATGCTGCGTTGGCGGCGACTAACCGTGCAGCACTTGAACAGGTCGTTGCAGAGATTCTGTTGCAATTGTCCCGTGGCGCCAATAATGTTCTGTGGCGTTATGCAGGAATTTACAGCGGTAACACTGCGCAATTGCAGGTTACTTCAGCGTTAGCTGAAGGTGCCGACCGTTTGGTGGCCCAGCAAGCATTAAATGCAGGTTGGGCTTTGCACGCATTATTGCCTTTTTCGCCGTTAAGTTACCTGCAAGATTTTGAGAGCCAAACATCAAAAAATGCCTTTACAGCCTTGCTCGATAGAGCAGAAGTCGTGACCGATTTAGCGTTTGACCACGATACTGCTCAGTTGGCTGGATACGAGGCGGTAGGCAAGGTACTAGCGCGTAATATTGATGTGTTAATTGCACTGTGGGATGGCAAACCCGCTCGCGGCCCCGGCGGTACGGCAAGCGTTATCGACATGGCGCTGCAAGAAGGGGTTCCGGTAGTGTGGGTCGGATTGTCTGACGATGTTCCGGTACAGTGTATCTCGCCAAGCCTTGGCATTATTCAGCAAGCGCCTTGGCAGATTTGGCTGGGGGATTATGTCGAAAAAACGCTGACGCCACCGCTTGAAAGCACCAATGTATTAGAAAGCAAAGAGCTGTCTCAGTTTGTAAATGCCAGTCCGGGGAGGTTTCGAAAAGGTTGGTTATACCCGTTTTTTCAATGGTGTATTTCTGGCCGGATACCGCAAAAAACTGATTTTTTGCAGTCAGATGTTCAGGACTTAACGCTTCGGGAGTGGCAAACCTTTAGCGAGAACACTGCGGCTGAAATGCCCGACACACAAGCCAGCGCTGTGATTCATCAGCACTATGTTAAAGCCGATTTAATGGCATCAATGCTTGCACAGCAATATCGTGCGGCCAGTATACTTAATTATGTGCTTGCCTCTATGGCGGTATTAATGGCGTTATTGGGCTTGCTATTAAAAGATCTGAAATTAGTGTGGATCTTATTAGAGCTGAGCCTAATTCTGGGCATGCTGGGTAATACCTACATTGGTAAAAGTCATCGCTGGCATCAGAAATGGTTAGATTATCGTTTATTGGCAGAGCAGCTGCGTGTCGCACGGTATTTTGCTTTAATTGGTGCTAACAGCTTAAAACAACATCGATTGATATCATCGTTTTATCAGGCGCAGCATGTGTCCTGGGTTAACTGGTATTTAACGGCGGTGATCCGTTCGGTAAATCTGCCAGCAGGGCAGTTAAATAAAGCGTGTACCGAACAATTTAGCCTTGGGTTAACTACCCAGTTAAATGCTCAGATTGTTTATCACCATCATACTGCGGCTCGGGCGCATAAAGCGGATCATCGGCTGCATATTTTGGGCGAAGTGTGTTTGTACGGTACTTTATTGGCCTGTTTAGGCTACTTAGGTGTGGCGGTTTTTGCCGGAACGGTAACCTACAATGTGGCAACCTGGGTGACTTTTATTACTGCGTTATTGCCAGCTTTTGGCGCATCCAGTTATGGTTTACGCGCCCATGGTGATTATGAAGGCATAGCTCACCGTAGCGAGTTAACCGCCGCGCAGTTAAGCGATATCGCCGAGCGGATGACCTATTCTGAGCATGACTTGGCAAGCTTATTAGCCCTATCAGAGCTGGTGCGGCAGGTTAAAAGCACCGAGCTAAGAGACTGGCGCGTAACGTTTGAACGAAAAGCTTTGGCGATACCGGGATAGATTTACCTTTGTACGGTCTTGGTTGCTAGGTCAATCAGTGCTTGGCCTGATGGCAATAATGGATAGCCTTGAATGTAACCACTGTCCATTACTAGATATAAGGTCTGTGTTTGCAGATCTATTTCTGCTGTAACAATCTTTTCACCCATGTTATCGGAAGCGGTTATTTTACCAATAACACCAAGGGCATCAGTATTCCATATCAATACTGTGCGTCCCTTAATACTGAGTGTGAATGGTCCTGCAATCGTTAAGCTGGCGTTGTCCACCTCCTTGTCCATGTCGCCATCATCATCTTTTAGCGTACTAATCAGGGCGCCGCTGTTTTGCCAGGTTTGTAAAATACCTTGCTCAGAGAGGGTAACCAAGCCATCAATTGTTGTTTTGAAATCGGCAATTTTGCCGCTTGTGGTGATAGTGGCATTGTGGCTTATGGATGTTCGCGTTAGGGTATCAATACTAAAATCACCAGTTTTTAAAAAAATGAACTGCTGATTAGCATCATGTTGTTGCTTGCCCTCAGATGTCCCAAATACGCTATTTGAGTTCACCAAAACAGAGGTGTATACAGTTTCATGATTGACTGCAGACATCACCACAGTTTGGTTAAAATTGTCATGCATTAACCAGTCGTTATTAACATCAAGGCCATCAACTGAATTAGGTAGTAACTTACCAACCGGTTTGGCAGGTTCAGTCAGATCCCATAGATATTGATGTCCTTTGGCGGAAACTGACAGTAAATGATTCGGCGCAGTAAAAGCCAGAAAGGTTTCGCTGTTGCTTGCTAGCGTTGCCAATGGTTCGCTGCTGTTGAGGTCAAACAGTTTAGATTGAAAGTCGAAGTATTGACTCACTCTAGCAACGACCTTAGTGCCATCTGGTGAACGAGCAAGAGTTTGAAAATCGCCCTCTATTTTTGCAATGCGCTTGCCGCTGATTAAGTCAACCGCAACAATTCCATTGTCAGCAAACCATAACTGTCCCAATGCTTCATCGATAAACAGTTTCGTTGGGTCATAAAAACTTCCGTCTGTGGGTATATCGGCTAAACGCTCTCCTGTTAGGGTATTCCAGCGCTTAATACCATCCCATCCAGCTTGAATAAGTTGATGTTGTAACTGGGAAATTTTAGTTACCCCAAGATTAAGTGCATTTTCTACTCGAAAGCGCTGTTGTAGCCCATTTTTGTTAAATCGATAAACTTGACCACTTATAAACACCATGAGAATGTCTTGCTGTTCATCCGTAAGCAGTAAGAAGGACTCTTCCTGATGGGGTTGTTCTATTTCAAGCTTATATTCGCTAACAACGGCGCCCGTTATGAGATCTCTAATGTGAGCGGTCCAATTTTGGTCAACGCTGGTGATGAGAGTGCCTTGATCATTGATGCTGAGGCTACGTAAGTGTTCTTGTGCAAAGAGTGCTTTCTCTGGTTCGGTAGACCTAATGTTTTTTACCCAGATCTGGTTGTCTTTATCCATTATTGCCAATGTTTGGCCATCTAAACTGGCAGTAATGTACTTGATTTTAATGGTTTTGAATGGTTCCGTAAGTTTGCCGTTGGCGATATTTAACACCTGAATATTGCCATCATTGTTTTTACAAATAATGGATTTAGAGTTACGCCGTAAAGGTAGTAATGGCTCTGTGGCATCGCACACTATACTTGCCGGTATTGCGGTGTTACCCAGCAATGAATAGGTTATATGTTTACTAAATTGCAAAACATGGTTATCTGTTACCTGTATAAAGCCATCGTTGAATTGTTTGTAAACACAGGCATTTTTGTCGGTAAGCTCTTTGGCATTGAAAATGGATCCGTTTTTTTGCCAATCCCAGTGGCACAGCAAGCCGTTGTTATGCCATACAATGAGTTGTTTTTGGGTATCAAAGCCATATGCTAAGCCACTAAAATTAAAATGGTTAGCCAGTTCTTTCGCATTGTCTAATGCGTAAATACTCGCTCTACTTGAGTTGCCTAGCGCAAAATATTGTTGCTGGCGGTCTACCACGACTTGTAAGCCTGAATAGTAATTATCCAGAGTCCATTGTGGTGATGTGTTACCTAATTTCCATAGGGATAACTGTTGGTTGTCTGCGATTAAAAAGAAGTCTAGATTTGGGCTGGAATAAACAATCTTGCTGTCTTTTGTATAAAAGGGCAATGCGATTGGTGCTTGTTGGCCAGTACTGAGATTTAGTAATACGGTTTCGTTTTCATTGAGCACAATTACATTAGTTTTGCCGCTGATAATCTTAGTGTGCTTGCCCATTTCCCAGTCATGTAAAAGCTGTTTTTTGCCTGTGTTGATGTTAGCACTAAAGCTTTTCCAACGTGTTTGCTCGTCGTTGTACTCCAGCATAAACAAGCTTTGGTCAGGCAAGATGGCATTATGAATTAATTGCCAGTTTTCTTCCGCTTCAATTGCTCCACCCTGTTGGTTAGGCTTTAAAACAAACACGCGGGCTGCCGTAGTAATGAGTGCAGTCTCCCCCGATGACGATAGTGACAATCCAACGTCTTTGTCTGAAATAGTCAACTTAGCTAGGGTGTTACCCGTTTTCAAATCCACATAATAAATGTTACCCGATAGTTCTGCCCATAAAGCAAAGTTCCCGTTATCGGAAAATATCCGTTGTTCGGGTAATGAGGTCATCATCGATAACGGTGCGACATCTTGGCTATCAATCATCACTAGTTCTTGACTTAAGCGTTGCATTTTTTGTTGCTGACGTTTAAGGATATTGCCGCCGTCGGTTGCGATTAAAGCGATAATGGGATCGGTCTCATTTTCCTGTTGCCATTGCATATTGGTTATATCAAAGGTGCGCCACTGGCCATAATTGCTCTGCACCGCGACAGCATTTTGGCTGAGTGAAGAGATCAGTTGGTGACTTAGTGGAACAGGTGCAGGAAAAGGTGAATAAGCAATGGGGTCTGTTAAATGCTCGGGCTTTAGCACATAGAGACTTTCAGCATCAATAAAAACCAATTGTTGCTTTGGGCCAAATTGCATATTGGTAATAGGGCGGGGGTGGGGTATCAAAAGCAATGATTTTTGCTGCTTGTTGAGCAGGTATAGATTCCCTTCTCGTGTTAATAATGCACTATAACGGCTATCGGAACTGGGGCGATATTGGTATGGAGTCCCTTTGAACTGCAGTGGCTGATAGGCCAGTTGGTCTGTTAAATCGAATGCTTTGAGCTGACCGTTATCCAGTGCGATAAGTAAACGGTTATCTTGGGGGATTAATACGCTATCGGGTATATGTGCCTTGCGGCCATAACTAAATGGTTCTGTCTGCTTGTCTTGGTATATGGGTATTTTTTTGCTCGTTACCGTATTGATGAGACTGACACTGTCTTCAGTTTGCACTAACACGCTTTGTAAATTTTGTAGTGATTGGATATCACCATGTTGCCCCAGAAATATAATGTCGAGCCGATCTGTCGCCTGGGTGGTCAGTTGGGTCTCGCTATCAAAAGTGTAAATGGTGTCATCATCGTCATTAAAAAAGACCAATTTGGTATCGTCTAGGCTGAGTACCTTTGATACTTTAGGTTCAAATTGTTTTTGGTAAGAGCTATTAACAATGCTGGCTGCATTGGTATTTTCATCGACAAGAAAAATACTGCCATTCTTAAATGCATAAGCAGAATTAATTGCTTGGTAGCTATTCAGTCGAACTGGTATTGATTCGGGTAGTGCAATTTGTCTGGCGTTGACTTCGGAATTGAGTCCGCTGATATAAAGCTGATGCTTATCAGGGTGTTTAACTTGAATTAAGATGTTGTCTGAGTTTTGTATCGGGATGACCTTTTCCACATCAGACCAATTAAATGTGAGCATTTTGGGCGTAACATTAATATTGTCGGCTAAATTCCAGATTTGGTTATCAGCAAACAAGTAATTTCCATCCGCACTGAACTGAATTTCTTTACTTACATAGGCATAAAATTCAAAGCGGCGTTGGCCGGATTCGATATCCCAACCTGCAACTTTATTATTGGCATCCAGAGTGATGAGTAACGGCTGCGTGGGGTGCATTTGCATGCGATTAAAGGTCGTGTCGTGGTTGATCAACTCTTTTTTAAAGGTAAGTGTTGATGCTTGCCATTGTTTAATTTTACCGTCTTGTCCTGTGGTAAATAGTTGGTCATGTTTTGCATCGTACGCCAGTATTTGCGTGCCGCCATCATGGGCCAGTACGGCTTGTTGTTCTTTATGTTGGTAAAGTGCCTTAGATAGTACGGCTTCCGCTTTGGCGTAGTAGGGACGATCAAGGTTTGTGAGGTTAGCAGGTAAAGCTTGCAGGGCTTTTTGAATGGCAATTTGGGTATCACCAGCCTTTATAGCGGCTTGGGCTTCTGTTGTCAGCTTTGCACTTTGCTCCAATAGCCGGTTTTGTTCAATATTTTGTGCGTATTGCCAATACCCTAAAGCGGATCCGAACAACAACGTCGCGGCAACCGCGTAGCCAATTAACTGGTTACGTCGCCGTATTTTTTCCCGTTGTTTTAAATCGTTAAAATTTACGCCCAACAGCCCAGCGGCTAATTTTAACAAAGCATTTGATTTACCGTCTTTACCTGCTCTAGCGTCTGCAGCCAAGGGCTCGGTTGGAGTCTCTGTTAATTCGCCATCTTCACCTATTTCATAACGCAATGCATTGGGGAAGCATTCTTGATCTTCTTTTCCCGTAATGACAGATGCATTGGGTTCGCCATCTACCACAATAGCCAAAATTCGATTTGACCGTCCCAAACGTTTAAAGGCTAGGATCTCCTGTTCCACCCACAATGACTTGGCCGAATTTGGTGAGCAAATCACGATTAGATAGGCTGAGCTTTCTATCGCATTAGAAATCACTGCACCTAAATCTGTGGCCGTCGGGAGCTCTTCCCTGTCTCGAAAAATGGGGAAAAGTTTATCCGGCACTTTGCCATCGCGGTTAGGTTTACCCCTTAAGGCTTTAGGAATGGAATATTTTTCTAGCGACTTGTGCAGCCAGTCTCCCCAGAGCTTGTCCCTGTGGCTATAACTGATAAAGGCTTTGTATTTATATTGCGTCATCAGTGTGTTCTCTATGGCAATTAAGTTAGCAATGTTTGCACTAACTTTAGAATTGCAGGATTTGGGCTGACATGCTCAAAATGAACGGTAAGTTGCTTAGCGGCAACACGGATTTTCCCTAGTGGATGTAGCCCAGGGGCAAACAGCGCCTGGTAATGCACCAGCGCCTCGGTTTGCTGGCCAGTGATATAAAGTGCTTCGCCAATGGTGGCTAATTCCCAAAAGTTGAAGCTAAATTGCTGCATGCGTTGTTTCTGCTCAATCATCAGTTTTTTATGCTGAAATTGTTGCACTATGCCCAGCGCGATCTCGCGTGCTTTATCTGAGTTGCCAAGCCATAAGTTTATTGCCGCGGCGTTAATGCCTAAATAGGTATTGCGCTGTTTTGACTGCTGCCAGCCCTTGTCATACAAGCGGCAGGCACGTTGTAGTGCGTTGGTGTTGGTTTGGTCATGCTGCCAAGTTTTTTTAAGTACGCCTGCAAAAATACCTATGGTTTCATCGTCGGTTGATAGCGTTTTGTAAAGGCCGCTTAATTGTTCTGTAGCTTCATCTAGCATGCCTTTTCGGCTACAATATAAGCCGTTAAGTTGGCGTAGACGTAAATCTTCTGGGTAATGTTGCAGGGTGTGTTGTAGGGCATTACCGGCAAGGTCTAGTTGGTCTTTATTAATTAAGCTTTCAATTAAAATAGAACTGAAAATGGGCGATTTTTGTACCAAAGGGTGTACTAACAGAGCTTGCTCGTTAACCTCTGTACTGGCCATTTGCAGGCTAATGTTATCAACTAACTGATGTAATGCATTGCCCTGCTGTTTGTGTGTGCGGTATTGGTTTAGGCACAGACCAAGTGGAAATTTAGAAAAATACCAACCAAGCCAAGTGTCGAGTAGCGCCAGGGCAATATCTTGATCTTGCGGTTCAACATTCCCCAGTAAATGCCGTACCTGGTTCGCTTGCCGACGCAGTGCATGTGCCCAGTGTAATGTGGCAAAGTCAAAAATATGAAAATCGTTTAAGTATTCTAGGTTCGCAAATACGTTGGATTTTGATTGCTCACCAAACAGGCTGACACCTTCAGCTGACAGTGCTTCCAAAATACGGCCAGCATAAAAAATAACGGCTTCAGTAGCGCCTGCATCGTATACCGCTTGTAGATGGGTTAAATCCTTGTGCAGGGCTAAATGCGCGGTTTCGTATTGCACTATATCGGGTTGATAAAGCTTGATCAGCGGCGTTGCTGCCAGTTTGTGCTCCATGTGGTTATTCCAACTTATTTTTTGGGTTTTAACGTGGTAACAAAGCCAAAGATAATGGCACCCAGTGCCCCCCAAAATAATCCGCGCATTATTGGTGGCACTGGCGGGGAGGAAAAAAACAATGTATGCAGGTTCAGCCCTGTTAAATCGGTTAGTAGGACCAGGGCTGCAAATAATGAACCTAATAGCTTAACCTTGTTAAGTGAGCGTTGGTTCTTTTCTTCTAGATGCATACTGATAAAGGCTTCTATTTCCTCTACGTCGGTACTGAGTTCTTTTAATAGGGAATCAATGTTAAATGTGTTGCGCAGGTGCTGAAAAAAATCGTTATGTAATGTAAGCCCACTCACGTAAGCAAAACGACTGTTAAGCCGATAATTGTAAAGACGGGTGCGGTAGTGTCTTAGCTGCTCTAACTCCTGTTCGTTGGGGTTTCTTAGGTCAATATCAATATTACTACCTTGTGTCATTGCACGTAAAAACACCATTTCACTGTAAACCAAGGTGACAATGGGTTCATAGGCCATACGACACGCCGTTTGTGCAAATTGGGTAATAGCTTCGGGGCTGTTTGGACTTAGCCGAATGAGTGTACAGCAACCTTCAAGCGCAAAATGGTGCACTATGTTGTCAAAAAAACGGTACTCGCTGTTGGTAAATTGGCCGCTAGAGGGAATATAAGCATCTGTGTATTTGCGTGCTAATCGAAATGCTTGTTGCCGGAAGTTTTCATCGTCTGTGCTGTCGTCTACCTCTGCCACAGTATAAGTGTAGGTGCTCTCCCAGTGTAAAGATTTAAGTGACTGAGTATCATTGGTATTTTTTAATGGTAGCAATAGGTGGTTAACTATCCCTGCTAACCCTAATACCGGTGTCGTTTCTTTGTCGGTGTTTGCAGCCCAACATAGTGGTAGGGTCTGTTTGTTTTGTTTATTTCGCGCTAAATGGTAATTCAGTTCTTGTATTTCTAGTGGCGATTGAATGGCATAGTGTGGCTTTTTACCGGGGCTTTGATACGCCACTTCAACAATACATACGCCAATGCCAGTATTAAATATGACGCACCATATTTCACTGAGTTGCAACGGCCAGGTGTGAACTTTATCAACCGGTGCGATGATTTGCTGCTCGCTCAAACGCTGCACTGAAGAGTTAGGTAACCTGACATTAATGCCAGCACCTTGCTGGCCAGGTTTGCCGCCATTTAGCCAGTTTACCCCTTCGGTGCTTAGGGCTAAACATAGGGGGAATGCCTTGTTGTCTTGCTGTGTTGCTGTGCTACGGCCATTAAAAATTTTATGCAGATGATCATCAAAACGTGGGTCAGTTTTGTATTGTGCTGGTTGCCAAATGGGGATGCTGGTATCACATTGGTTGAATTTTTCAGTGTGGATTACTGGCAATTCAAGGGCATTGGCTACATCGGTTAGTGATAACGATTGAATGGTTTTTAGCACCGCGGCTTGGGCGTTTATATCGGCATCTTGTGCAAAACTAAACGGGAAATAAAATCTGACCCAATGTTTCATAATGTTCCTGTAGGTAATTCTTGCGTTTAAGCTATATCAACGCACCGCATATCATTTACCGAGCATATTTTTATTTTGGCTGGAAAGCGGCAGAAAAATGTTGCACCACCTTGTTAATCGGGTTAACTAGGTTAACAAGGCTAAAGTGTAGAGGCTCAGCGTGGTAATTTCTATGTTTAATCACTTAGATTAATGAGAGAAATTGTTATGGTGCTAAGAATAATAAAGATAACCCGGTATTAAATTTAAAGAAAAATGCCGACGGCAGTGAAAGTGTTACTGCTTGGGTCGTTGCCCCCGGCAAGCCTGTAACCACCTTCCATGGTAGTCAGATGCAGGAGATAGAATTCTTTAATTAGAAAGAGTGCGGGAGCCGTTATCGATGCGGGAATCCAATTCCCCTTCGTCATTCCCGCGAATGCGGGAATCCAGTTTTTGAGGTGTTATTAAAATCCCTAATACAATGGACTGTCATTCTTCAAAGATGAACTATCCAATCCTATGTTTACGCAGCATTTTAGGATGTGATTACTGGCATCAATTGTGTATCCTATGTTAACAGGATGCCCTGAATGAAGATTATGATGAAATTGTCAGATGAACAGTTATTGCAAACCTTTTTATTGCTGTGCTATCCCCAAACACCCGCTGAAACGCTGGCAGCCAAGCTGGCTGATGGTATTAATGAAGAGCGACTAAAGTGGTTGATTAACCGCCATCGAGTGTGGAATTTGGTTGCAGCGGCAATCTCAAAACTCGACTCTCAATTTTTTTCCACAGATTTTAGACTATGGTTGCAAGGCGCTAGTGCTCGTCGGCAGCAGCAGACTCTTTTACAATTCAAAGTGCAAACCGAGCTCGCTAAAGCGTTGGATGAAATTGGCGTTAAGTACCAATTTTTTAAAGGAATTGATTTAAGTTTGCGTCTCTATGGCGATTTAAATGGCCGTTATTCGAGGGATATTGATTTATTGGTTTCTGCTTCAGATGCGATAGCGGCTGAGCGCATCTTAATTGACTATGGTTATACGCCATTAAATGGTGCATTTACAGATACTGCGCCTGGTCAAGTGATTCGTGGATCCTTCTTTAAGGACAAAAGTTATCAAGCGTCAGGTTTGCCTGTGATTGAGCTGCATACCCGCGTTAATAATGAAGATACTGCCTTTTCTAAGGCCGTGACTGAGGCTTTGTTGGCGGGTGGACAGCAGCTCAATGTGCTTGAGTATCTTTATCTCTGTGTTCATGCGATGAAGTCCAATTGCCATCGAGTTAAGTGGTTGATTGATTTAGGCTGTTATTACGAGAAGCTTAATCAACAGATGCCACATTGGCGTGAGCAAAAATGGCGAGAGGCAAAGAAGTTTGGTGTCGTTCGCCAAGTTATTGCCTGCGAATATTTAATGGCACAATGCCTCGGTATTACTGTTGAACCGAAACGCTTTATCGGATTACAAAGTTATAGCAATTGGGTGATGGGCATTTGGTTGGATGAATACAGTTCACTAATTTCGTTAAAGAAGCTGATATTACCTCTGTTAATGAATGGCCAATTCGAGCATAGGCTGAAAGCAATTAATCTATTGTTGTTCTGCCCAAACGATGCCGATGTCGCATTTATCAATCGCTACGCCTGGGGTGATGGCCGCCTGCTTAGCCTGTTACTTCCCTTCAGAAAACTCTCTCGATATACCAAGAGAAAATTATTAGGGGCCTAGTTGCAACAGATGAAAACAGTGATTCAAAAGATCAAGGCTTTTGGGGCAAGAGAACGCTTTTATCAAATCGGATTTTTACCCACTTGGTTGCTACTTGGGCTCGCTAGATTAGCAGTGTTGCTGTTTCCGTTCGCTCGAATTGCCCCGCATTTGGGCGTGCCTATAGCTTGTGATAATAAAGCTGACTCGCTGCATCATCAGAGGGATAGGCTCACGAGTGCAGAAATGATCCGGGCGCGCCAGATTTCACGTTTAGTAGTGAATACGGCTCGTTATTGTCCATGGAAGGCTAACTGCTTTGCGCAGGCTATCGTTGCCCGGCTGTTTCTCAGATGGCATGGTTTGCCGTATCGTTTGTACTTTGGTTTACGCCGAGACGATTCCAGCCTTAAAGCGCACGCTTGGGTTTGTTGTAGTGCCATTTTCGTTAGCGGTGGCAATGGGTTTAAACACCACACAGTGGTCGGTTGCTACGGCTCTGAGTGTCATGCCCGTATAGAGGCCAAGGGTTAAGTGCTGAATAAATTACTCATCCGCATCGAGCCCATCTTGCTGAGAAGACGTCCGCTTTTTCGCTATAGCTGGCGTTATTTATTACCTTGTGAGGGTTATATTGCGGTGCATCGTCAGGTGATGCTGCAAAGTCTTAAGCATCGGCCCTGGTTAATCTGTGTATTTGCTTGGTCATTGTTGACCTGGTTTTTATGTTGGCATTGGGTGGTGATGTACCGCGCAATGCGTCGATTCAGGCAACAAGCGGTTGATGCTGGTGTGCCCATTTGGCCGCAGGTGACGGGATTGCTGGCGGCGGGTTTAGGTCAGGGCATTTCGGGATTCGACTATTACCACTTTGCGCTCTATCGGGTGGCACCAACGCATTGGTGGCGGTATGTGTTTGATTTTCAATTGCCCCATTTTCATCATGCCTTTCAAACGCATCCCATTAGCCAAGCTTCTCGGTCGTACTTAAGCTGTAAAGGTATTTTTGCCGAGCGGTTAGCTGCGGCGGGCGGTCATCCCGTTGCCACCATTGCGAGTGTTAACCTGCAAGTGGATTGGCCAATCGATGATTGGCTAGTTATGGCTCCTAAGATATTTATTAAGCCAGAGGGTGCCTCGCGCAGTCAGGGCTGCGTAACAATATCAAAACCTGAGCAGTGGCGATTTGAATATGCTGAAGCTATCTATGAAGGTGCACAAGGGCTCGAATCGCTGAAATCCAGCTTACCCACGGGTGAGTATCTGGTTCAGCCCTTACTTGAACATCACCCTAGAATGGCGAAATGGCAACTGAGTGATAAAACCATCACCTTAAGAATCGTGAGTGCTATGGACGAGGGGGAATTTACCCTTGTCGCTGCTAACCTGGAACTTAATGACGATACCCATAGGCGTTTTAAGGTGTTTGCCGTTGATCTGGTTAACGGAACCGCCGTGTTGGATGCAGAGCATTGTGCGGTGTTGGGTTGGGAGTGTCATGAAGCTAAGGTGAGTCTGCCCCATTGGACTGACGTTTTAGCCGAGATTGAGTTGGCTCATCGATTGTGTGCGGATGTGCATACTGTGGGTTGGGATGCCGTGATCACGCCTAACGGCGTTGTGTTATTAGAGGGAAACCTCAACTGGGGGCTCAATGTGCTCCAAAGCGTGCGTGAAGCCCCTCTGTTGCCCTTGTTGTGTCAGTCTAGTCCCGTATTTTTGAAATCGATGTCCTAGGTCGTTAAGTGAACATCATAACGAAAGCAACTGGTTGGCGATGGCCTTTCCATAATCTGTTAAGGATGAAAAATGCCCGAGTTCAGGCAACTGCATTGTGTAGCTTTGGCATTGATGTTGAAGCCGTTGGTTTAACGAAAAGAATGATGGTTCATGGTCAAATACGCCTATGAGTCGAGGGCGATAGACACTTTGACGCAAGCGTTGAAAGGCTTCAAGTTTTCCGATAGCTGCAATGTGAGCGTGTGCGTTATGGGTTCTTGCAGGGGCTAAAAATAGACATTTGATGATTGGCATGGGTGTGTGGGCAAATTGATCCTCTGGTATATCCCAGCCAAATTTTTCGATACCAGGTGCGGTACTCGATAGTGTTGAAGTGTCAATGCCGAGTGTATGAAGTTGTGGTTGTGATAGTTTTAAGCGCCGATGAGCCGGTTGGATCTGTAAAACGCCATCCTTGTCTGCTTGCAAGGCCACAATGTCGTCGGTAAACACCGACAGGTTTGCGAGCAGCATGGCGGTTGCCAAGGTACTCTTACCCGAGCCGCTATCGGCTAATACGATAATGGCGCCTTTATCGGTTGCAATGGCCATACCGTGAAGGGGAATTTGTCCGCGCAGATGTAATAGAGTCCCGAGCCCTGAGCCTTGTATGGCGGTAATGGTATGTGCCTGACTCAGTGACGGATGAAAATCGAAGAGGATATTACCTTGTTTCTCTATCAGCAGTTTACCGAACAGAGGTTGATTCAATAGCACTCTATGACCATCAAACTGTAGCTTTTGATTGGGAGAAAATGCTGCCGACAGTATATCTGGGGCGGCACCACGCAGGATGGAGACTTCTGCCTGAAGAGGGCTTTGTCGTGCGGGCAAGGGGAGTGATGTTGCGACATTCATGCCGTATATGCAATAAACAAGCTCTTGGGGCACTTTGCTCTCCAATGGATAGAATCGAGTGTTAATAACGCAGGATATGATAACTGAATATGGATCTAATAGAAAAAACAACATGTTTGCTTCAGTATGCTGAGCTGGGCCGAAAGGGTGGTGAATGTTAATGCCAGCGACTTTATCGTCAGTTAAAGGTTATTTAGCCAGCCTATGGCAAACAGTTCCTAAATTGTTGCTGTTGGCTTTTGGTTTATTGCTATTGGGTAGTTTTACCGAAGGTATAGGTATTTTGATGTTGGTCCCCGTGGTCAACTTGATGTCCGATCCGAGCCAGACCCTTCCCCCTTGGCTTGCAAGCTTGCCGGGTGTTGATCGGGAACTCATTTCCCTCAAGGTGATTTTGCCATTCTTTTTAATCTTGTTGTTAACGCGCTCAGCGTTGGTCTATTGGCGTGAGATGGCCATGACGCAGATACGGCTCCACACCACAGATGAACTGAGAAAAACATTATTTGAATCTATGTTGTATTCCACTTGGTCGCAAAGAATCAATTCTCAGCAACATCAAGAGCTTGAGCAGCTGACCAATGGTGTGAATCGTGTCGGTATGGCCACCTTTTATATTTTAAAAATGCTGACGACAGTGATTTTACTTGTCGTTTATGCCGCCGTATCTATCTTGGTTGCACCTTTGGCGCTACTTATTGCCTGTGCGGTCGGGGCAATGGTATTGCTTATGTTTCGTCGTATTTTTAAGCAAGCGGTGGCATTTGGTATGGGACTGACTAACAGCAATAAACAGTTATACCAGCGTGTGATGTTTTTTTTAAACGGGATGAAAACCGTTAAAGCCTGTGCGTATGAGCAACAGCAGCTCGCTGCCTTTGTGGCAAGCCAGCAAGAGTTACGGGAAAATCAGCAAGTCTATCAGCATAAAACCGCGTTACAACAGTTAGCTTTTCAAGGAGTGAGTGCATCCCTTTTATGTCTGCTGGTGTACCTGGGGTTTGAGGTTTGGCAACTTGGGGTCGCTGAGCTTATCGTGTTAATCGTCATGTTTAGTCGTATGATGCCAATGCTGTCAGACCTACAAGGCAACGCACAACGTTTATTGCATATGTTACCTGCCTTTGATGATATTGAGCATGCCATCGCCAATAATCGACAAGGTTACGAAGCCGATCAAGCGAGTCAGATTACTTTTCCACAAGCTAGCTTGGCACTCGATAACGTCAGTTTTGCCTACCAGGGGCGTGAACCTTTGTTGAAAAACAGGACAATTGAATTCCCTCTTAACAAGATAACCTTACTTAAAGGTCCATCTGGTCAAGGTAAAACAACGGTCATCGATATATTGGCAACCTTGTTAACGCCAAGTGAAGGGGCCGTGATGCTGGATGGTGTGCCTCTTAGTGTTAGCGCGCATCATTCATGGCGCCGGCAAATAAGTTATCTGTCGCAAGAGCCATTTCTGTTCGATGGCAGTATTCGAGACAATATTTTGTGGGGTGAAGATTATTCTGACGATGAAATCTGGCAAACATTGCAGCTGTGTTGTGCTGATTTTGTGGCTAATTTACCATTAAAGCTCGACACTGCCGTTGGTGAGCGAGGCGTGCAATTATCGGGTGGTCAGCGTCAGCGCTTGGTATTAGCCAGGGCGTTAATCCGCAAGCGACCCTTGTTGATCCTCGATGAAGCGACTAATGCGCTCGATAGTGAAACAGAAAAACAGATTTTTTTAACATTGCAACAACAACGGCACGTAATGACGATAGTGCTTGTGAGCCATAGCGAGCAAGCAGAGGCTTTTGCGGATAAGTCTATCTCGCTATCAGTAGCATTTTAGCTGTGCTTGTTTGCATCAAAAGATGAATTGCTCGTCAGTTGGTCAAGGTTTAGCTCTTGAATTTTACAGATAATTAACCATTAATTAACGTTTTAACTTGCAAACCTCGCTATACTTTGTGAAGATTAGCCCACTCGGATTTGTGATATTTTGGAATTACAATGCATTTGACGATAGCGCTTTGCTGTTGATTGAGAGCGTCGAAAGCTGGCATTTGCATTGTTAACGCATAGTTAAATAGGGAGTCATCCAGATGCAACAAGATAATATAAACAAAAATAGTCTTACGGTAGAGAAATCTGTAAAAGCGGCTTGGTCAAAACCTGAAATTGAAGTCATTGATTTAGTTGCCACTGAAGGACTCAAGGGCACAGCTCCCAATGAAATGTCCTTTTCTGCAGCGTCTTAACTAGGGGTAATGGGTGAGGTTTAGTCATGGTACTTTATAGCCAAGAAAGCTCACTAAATTCGGCGCCTATGGGTGAAGAGTTAGTGATGATGGATATGTCGCAAGGTCAATATTTTGGGCTTAATTCGATTGCGAGTCAGATCTGGTCATTATTAACAGAGCCAAAGTCTATTGATGATCTTGTTGTTGAACTTATGTCTTTATTTAATGTGACAGAAGAGGAATGTCGAGCCGATACTGCTCTTTTTTTGCATCAACTAGTCGATAAACAACTGGTCAAAATGACAACAGCTGCTTAAATCGCAGCTGTTTTTTTATATAAGGTTGATCTAATTCCTGTGTTCTATTCTCTGTATAATGTGACCATAGATAGTGACTTCCCTCTTACAAATTTACCTTGTTTCCAAATAAGTCACCCTGCAAATATTGTCATAAAACATCTTGATAAACTGGATGTCGATGTCGCTCTCTTGAGCCAAGTTGGCGCTTACTGTTGGCTGAATTCGTCAAGTTTTCTGTTATCCATTCCTCGATTGGCTGATTTTTATGTGCGCGACGGTCAGTCGATTGAGGTTGCCGTTGCCGACGATGCAGATATGGCGCTAGTGATCACTTACATTCAAGGCTATATGCTTGCTGTGGTGATGCAACAACGTGGCCAGCTCGTCTTGCATGGTACTGTTTTGCAAAAAAATGGTAACGCTATCGCTATTTGCGGTCATTCCGGCAGTGGCAAATCCACACTAGCGGCAACCCTGTTGACTCAAGGTTGGCAATTGGTATCCGATGACGTATGCGTTTTTAATACCGATGGAAAAGTGCTTCAAGGCTGTCGTGCGCTTAACGTCTGGCCCGATGTTGCTAAGGTGCTACAGTTATCTGAAGCTGAGCCATTGGCTGCAACAATGGCAAAGTTACAGTATGTGCCGCAAGTGTCATCAATGGATAATGAGGGGGCTAATGCAAGGTTAGGCGCATTCCCATTAGTGGCTGTCTATTGCTTAAGCGAAGAGCATGATGATGATCAAAGTGACACGCCGGATGAAGGTGTTTTCGCCGGTGTACTGAGTGAGTTTAAGGGAGTGCGTAAATTTTCACCGCTTAAAGCCAATCGCTACAGGACAAAATTTACGACTGCGATGGGGCAAGATGCCTTGTTTATGCAGCAGTGCAGTGCGTTTTTAGCCAATACTCCAGTGTATGGGCTGAGTCGCGGTAAAGCAAAACTGTCATTAGCCAATCTTCACGCTATGAGCCAGCTTATTAGCGATTCATTTGAGGCCTTGGTTTAGTGATGCCTACAGGTATTTTCTGGCTCGCTTCTTACCCCAAATCGGGTAATACCTGGCTGAGAAGTTTTATTTTTGCCATGCAAAATCAATCCAAGGCTGATCTTACAACCATTGATATTAATCAATTGCACACTGGTGCGATTGCCAGCAGCCGAGACTGGTTAGCGAATGGTTTGGGTGTGGAGTTAGGATCACATTCAGTTGAACAAATTGAGTCATATCGTAGCGATGCTTATCGCTTTATCCATAGCCAATTGGCTAAACCTGCTTATCATAAAATTCATGATGCCAATCATATGTGTGCTTCGGGTCAGCGCTTGTGTCCGCTTGATGCCTGTGCTGGCGCGCTTTATGTGGTTCGTAACCCCTTTGACGTGGCTATATCATTTGCGAATCATATGGGCGTTTCGCTTGATAGGAGCATAGAGATGATGGGCACCCCTGATTTTGCTTTGCTGGCAAATGATAAAAAATATCGGCTACAGGTGCGGCAACGAATGGGAACTTGGAGTGACCATGTTACCTCTTGGGTCGACAGTGACTTGCCAATCTTGTTAGTGCGTTATGAGGATATGCTGAGCAATTCACTTGTTAGCTTTACGAAGGTTAGCCAATTTTTGCATTTACCTGATGATGCGCACTCGGTCAAAAACGCCATTGCCATGTGCCATTTTAATAATCTTAAAAAGCAAGAAGATAAGCATGGTTTTAAAGAGCGGCCTGTGAAATCAAAAGCGTTTTTTAGGAAGGGGATAGTAGGGGATTGGCAAGATACCTTATCTCAGTCTCAAATCGATAGGCTGATCATCGACCATGCAGCCGTGATGCAAAGGCTGGGTTATCTTGATGACAAGATGCAAATCATGCCACTGTGTTATCCCAAGAAAATGTAGCCGCCACTTAAAGGAAAATGCGTGAGTACGATTCATTGTGCTATCGATTGGCAGACATCGCTGCCCGAAAATGCCATACAAGATATGCTAGCGTGCAGTGATTATTGGCAACCCGATGCCGTTCATGGTCAGCAGATTAGTCATGCGCCGGATGTGCGATTAGCAAAAGCATGCCTGTATAATCGGCCAAATTCTGAGCTCGATTCTATTTTAGTGAGTGAGTGTGGACAATTTTCTATTGTCACCAATGCCCATCTCGATAACCGCGATGAGCTGGCTCTTCAACTTCATATCAAAGATATTGATAGACTGTGTGATGGTGAGTTGATCATCAAGGCCTATCAGCGCTGGCAAGAAAACAGTGCCTCTCATTTACTCGGCGATTTTGTTTTTATACTCTGGGATAACCTAAAACAGCAACTGTATTGTGCGCGCGATCATTTCGGTGTTAAGTCGCTGTTTTATGCTATTCAATCGGGGCGAGTCATAGTATCAAATGAACATAAGTCATTATTAGTTCCTAGTTTAGCTGTCTCACGTCTGTTAAGTCATAGATGGTTAGCAGATGTATTTATGCCGACCACTGGCAATGAGTTTCTTTCTCCTTTTAATGCCATTCACACACTACCAGCGGCGCATCAACTGGTGATAAATCAGCAGGAGCATAGCTGTGAAGCCTATTGGTCATTAAAGCCGCAAGTGCTACCGAAACTAAGTGATGATGAATATATTGCTAAGCTGGCTGAGTTATTTGAACAAGCCGTTGCGCGGCGCTTAGTGTCGCAATACCCGATAGCCGCCGAATTGAGTGAAGGTTTAGATTCAAATGGGGTAGTGGGCTATGCCAGCCGATTGTTAGGTGATAAGCCTTTATATACCATGTCATTTAATTGTGAATCGCTGAATGAGCACAATGCTGCTATTTGGGAGCCTGTTTATCAAGAATTGTTCGATGCAATCGAACAATGGCCAAATGTACGGCCACTTTGGCATGATGTAGAAGCTGATATTTTAAGGGCTGGCGCTCATGCCGAGACATTTGGTGGGCCTTCAGTTGTAACCTCTTGGTTTGACCCGCGTTGTTTTTTAGCGCAGTCAAAGGGCTGTAAAACAGTGCTGTCCGGCTGGGGTGGAGATCATTGCGTCAGTGGCTATGGGGACGAATATATTCAGGAGTTGTTTTTGGGGCGTCAGTATATTCGCTTGTATCGGCAGTTGATGTTGCGTCAGCAACGTGGACGTGGTGGCAAGCCGATAAAAGCCCTGCTGCGATTGTTCATCCAACATCAATTTCCTCAAGTGCATCATAAGCGATTACAGCAAGTTAAGGGATTAGCTAAGCAGTCGGCCGATTTGTTTCATCATTCGATATTGAGTGCCAAGATCACTAGCCGGTTAGCGGAAACAATCAAACCTTATTATGCCATTATGGATAGAACCTCAGTTCAAGCCCGCGATCATCGTGAGTTGATTGAGAACGGTGTTCAGCGTCGCATGACTCTCACTGAAATCGCCGCTCGGCATCATGATTGTGAGTTCCGCTATCCGCTACTGGACAGAGAATTAGTGGAGTACGCTTATAGCTTACCGAGCCATCTTAAGTGTAAATATGGCGTCGAACGCTACATGTTTAGAGAAGTGTTGAAAGGGTATACCACAGAGCGAATTCGTATGCGTCGCAAGGCAGATGTGTTAACTACTCTGGATATTGATAAATTTCAAAGGCACGCCACTGAATCATTAAAAAGAGTGACGGCTAAGATGGTATCAGAGCTTGATGAAATTTTTGATAAAGAAGCTTTAGTAGGCGTGGTTCACAAGTACCCTCATATTGCTGAACGATATTTGCTACTGATTGAATCACTTCAGAAACAGTTTGAAGGAGGTTCAATTCATCTTTAGTTATTATCTGAATTCTGGACTATCGTTCATGGCTAAGTTAGTTGTCAGCATAAATAATAATTTTCTGCAAATAAAAATGGACTCAAATCAGAATGAATATAGATTTGAATCTATTTTTAAATGAACAATTTGCTGATTTTTGTCTATATTATTTAGTTTTTCTTTCTAAATCTGCAATACGTGTAGATAGCACTTCTATTTGTTTATCCTTTTTTAAGTTCAAATCATACAGCGCTTGAATTGCCGCGAGTGAAACTCCCGCCGAGTCAATGGCTGAAATGTGTTTATCATCACCGCCGAGGCCAAATAACTGATAAAAATCTTGTGCCATAGGGCCGATATGTTGCTCATTAGCGTTTTGAGATTTGTAATTCCATTTGGATATGGCGAGCTTTGATATCGCATTAAGTACATCTAGGCTATTAATTTTTTCAAAGTTTTCCTTCTTGTTCATGTCGGATGTTAACAAAACATTGTTAGTAGTAACCGTGCCTTTTACATTCATGTTTCCCGCATCATCTACTACCATTACTTGGAAGTTTTTATCATTAAGCAATGAAAAAGTTCCATTGTTTTTTGCCCCCATGAGCCAATAACCAACGGCTGATGGACTAGCCAGAGCATTCGTAAACTTAATATAACTCGTACCTGAATTTTTGAGTTCCAATAGTACTGCATTTAGACCTGCATTGGTGTTTTCTACTAATACTGAACTGCTTGTAATAGTTGCACTGGTCGAGTCGACGACATGCAGTTTTGTAGACGGAGAGCTAGTGCCGAAGCCAACGTTGCCATCGGCAACCACTAATTTACCATTGGGTGCTGCCGTTCCTATGCCAATATTACCGCTGTAATTGATATAAAGTGCATTTGTTGGCGCGCCAGGGGCTATTTTAAAGGGAAGTTTTGAACCATTTGTTACGTCACGAATGAAAAAGTTGGATTCATTACCTGCAACATCCCACGTTTGAGCGGTAAAACCTGAACTGTTATTTTGCTCTAGGCGCACAGCTGGGGTGTTACCATTGACTAAGTGCAAGCCTAGCACAGGGCTGCTAGTCCCGAGTCCCACATTGCCATTGTTACTGATATACAATGCATTTGTTGGTGCACCAGCGATGACGGTAAAAGGCACTTTCCCTGAGGTAATATCATCAATAGTGAATTTGTTTGCTCCTCCACTTACCGAGTCGTTGGCGGTCAATTGCCAATCGTTACTAGGGAAACTGCCTGTACTACTGGTGTCGTCGAATTTTATTCGAACATTATTTTCTTTAAGTTTAATTGTGTCAAAGCCAAAATTTTCACCATTGACGCAGTCAAATCCTACGCATGCACTGCTAGTGATAATGACATCATCAGCATGCACTACATCTGCATTAGCCGAGCAAGTAACTGCGAGCGGAATCACAGCGAGTAGAATTTTTGTTTTAATTTTCATGTTATTGCCCTTGATGGTATTCAGTTGAGCTTTCAAACTTCCTTGTTGGAATCTCATTTACGGGAGCTACGCTAATTTCTGCATCATTCTCAATTGCTTCTGCAGTAACAAACTCATTGTCACGAATATTAAAGTAACCTGATTTCACTTCAATGTTTCCAGTGTTACGTGCTGATCCTTGACGTCCAGTTTTTGAGTCTGTGATGAGCTCTATCTTGCCCTGCTGTATGTATTGAATTTGGTAGCTATAGTAACCAGATTCAGCCCCTCCTAAATCTTCAATTCTTAACTGTGTACTTCCTGTTGGTAAGTTAAATTGCGCATTATAGCTGTTAGGTCCTGAGAGGGTGACTATTGCCTCATCAAATTTCTGCTCCATGGCTATATCGAGTGTAGTACTACTTACGACAATAGTGCTTGCGTAGATCGGCGATATTGATCCAACTCCTATCCAGAATGCGAATAAGTGCCCAGCTACTAGTTTGCGTATCGATCCCATACATCACCTTTCTCTATGTTACTCAGTTTTATTTAGCACTTAAACTCAGTTTACTTTAACGTTTTTGGTACAATTAGCAAACATTCTGGGGTGGTTCAACACTGGCTAGACCATTCTGGAACATTATTTTTTGAATTTTTTTGCCGCTTTTTGAGTGGCTTTGTTATTGTATCATTTTGTTTTTTATTTATTATTTTAATTTTTTACGTTTTTTTTACATATCTTTAGAATTAAATCATGTTAATTGTAAGTTAAAATTAATAACAGGTGTCACTTGATTTAAATGTTATCATTATGTGTCTGGTCTGGTCTGGTCTGGTCTGGTTTGGTTTGGTTTGGTGCGTTGCTTTTGTGCACGCTACATTTTTTTGAATTTATCACGGAAGGTTTCTATGAATGCTACATTTAGCCGACTAACCAAAAGTAAGGTTTTGAATAATATAAGTTATATTTTATTTTTTATATTCGGTTGTAACACTGCAATGGCGGATGTGGTCAGTGAAAACATGACTGTCACTGGGCAGTTTAATAGCAGCACTGTTGGTGTCGGCAATATAAGTACCTTAACGCTAACGTTAACTAATTCCACTGGTGCACCCGCAAGAGAGATAGGTTTTTCTGCGACAATAGACGATCCTGCTAACCTTAGCTTTGCGGACCCCATTGCTCTAGTTACGACTTGTGGCGAGGGCAATTACTCTTTTACCTCCTCTGTATTTACTACTTCAGGTTATTTTCTGCCTCAAGATGGCACTTGCCAGTTTTCCCTTAATTTTACAGGACAAGCCTCGGGCAGCTTGACCGTTTACAATGTCACTGTTTCTGGGCTCACCTCTGATTTGGGCCCCGGAACCGATCCTAGTTCACCTTTTCAACTTTCTATTAATCCTAGTTTTATTACTGCATCTTTAACCGCAGCCAATGCAGAACTCGCTGTTGGTAGTATTAATCGTATGACGTTGGAATTAACAAATTTACCTTTTCTGGGGGCAACATTTTATCGATTTCCCACTGGTACAATTTATTTTCCTACAGGCGTGACGTTAGGGACTCCGGTTAATTATTCCTCGACCTGTGGAGGGACAAATCAAAATGCTGCAGGTAGCGTAAGTTTTGCTATGCCGACCGATTTTGCTACTGGCACGAGTTGTACGATGGAATTTGATGTTGTTGCCACGGGAGTGGGGACTCAGAATATTTTAAGTGGAACCTTTACGAATCCGTCGAATGGTCAATCTATAGGAAAAGTGGGCACAAGTTATAATTCGGTACTCAATTTTGTTAATGCGAGTTTCTCACCGCTTAATTTAATCCCTGGAGGCACAGGTACCATTAATGTCTCTTTACTCAATACTGATCGTGCTAATGATGCTACGAATATTACTTTCACAGATAATTTAGATGCTACGCTGAGTGGACTTGTGGCCACGAGTACGTTAACGAATACTTGTGGTGCGGGATCGACAGTAACTGGAACCAGTTCGTTACTTTTTGCTAATGGTTCGATTGCCGCAGGGGAAAGTTGCGATTTAAGTATTGCTGTTGCTGTACCTAGTGGGGCGGCTCCGGGGACTTACACTAATACCATTTCGTCTATCAGTTATGTTCTTGATAGTGGAACGATAATGCCGGCCGATGTGATTAATAATTTTAATGTTAATAGTGCTCCTACACTCACGATTGATACTAAACAGAGTGGATCTTCTGTGTCAGAAGTCGCTGCAGGGACTGTGATCAGTGTCGAGTACACTCTAACTAACGTTGATACTACAAACGCGGCATCAAGCATTTCTTTTATTCACACTTTGCCTGATCTGGGCCGTTTAACGCCTAATGCTGTTGCGAGTAATTACTGTGGTACAGGTTCTACGGCTTATTACAATGCCGCTGGAACAAATTCCGCGCAAATTAATTTCAGTGGCTTGAGTTTAGCGTCAAGTGATAGCTGTACTTTTACGGTTGATTTTAACGTGCCAGCGGATTTTAGTGCAGGAACGTATCTGTTTTCTGTCGGGGAGATCCGCGCTAACATTAACTCATCTTCCGTGACTTCCTCATCTCCATCGGCGAGTCGTACTTTTAGCGTAGTGGCTGCACCCAAATTAAGCTTTCTTTTTGAGCAGACAACTATTGCGCCAGGCTCAAGTACTAACCTTAAGTTTAAAATTGAAAATAGTTTTGGCTCGCTTTATGGTGCTTCTGCGATTGCGGTTAGCCTCGATTTAGGGGCTGTTATTACCGGCATGACGGCACAGAGTTTACCTTCTAATCCTTGTGGTAGCGGTTCTGCTGTTACTGGCTCGGATGTATTAATAGTATCTGCTGGTGCACTTGCGGTGGGTGACTCATGTGAGTTTGCTGTGCCCGTATCTATACCCAGTAATGCCACCGCCGCGAGTTATACTTTTAATAGTTCGACATTGAGTGCTGAGCTTAACGGGAATTTACTCACGTCCCCGTTGGCTTCTGCTGCATTACAAATCACTAATTTTACCGCGAATAAAGCCTTTAGCCCTACATCGACACGAGTGGGCAGTATCCCGAGTACCATTACTTCGACATATGTGTTTAATAATGCGGATACAACGGCTCAGATAACGTCTCTTCAGTTCAGTGAGAATTTTGCTAATATTTATTCGGGAGTGACTGTGGCTTCTGTTACACAAGCTGATGCTTGTGGTGCGGGTTCTTCTGCAACCATTAGTGGTACAAGTCTTACTTTGACTAATGGATTTATTGATACTGCAAGTAGTTGCACTTTCGATGTTATTTTAAATCTCCCCGCGAATCTTCCTACACAAGCATATTCAAGTACTACATCTTCGATCAGTGCCTCTGTGGGGGGGACTAATACGACGTTTTCAGCCATAACAGCCGCTTTCGTTGTGAATGAAATATCAGTGTTAACGAGTGTTGACGTGAGCAGTCCAACCTCAGAAACGACGATTTTGATGACAATTGATTTTTCAGACGATGTACAAAACTTTGTTGAAGGCGATATTACGGTTACTAATGCAACCTTAAGTAATTTTCAGATGATTTCGCTGAAAAGTTATACCGTTGACGTGACGCCTGTGACCGATGGCAATGTCACCCTCAATATTGCCGCGGGCGTGGCGCAAGATGTTCTAGATATTAATGTGACGAATACGGCCGCGTATCCTCTCAGCTTTGAGTATCAAACTACACCGTTAACACCCACGCCAAGTTTGAGTATTGGTTCTCCCTCGGCGTTGCTAACAAGCTCAACGCCAATTACTTACACTGTGAGTTATCTTGATGCCGAAACGGTTAACCTTACTACCGCTGCGATCTCGTTAAATACGACTGGAGATGCTAATGCCGATGTTTCTGTCGAGAATGGTGATGCGACACCGGCAACTGTGAGGTTAGCTAATTTTACTGGGAACGGTTCATTAGGGATAAGTATTGCAGCCAATACTGCCCGCAATAGCATTAACTTAGCGCCTGCAGCTGGCCCTTCTGGTGTATTTAGTGTGGATACTCATCAACCTACTGCAACATTAAGCGCATCAACAAATCAAACCGCCGCGTTTACAGTTAATGTTGTATTTGAAGAAAATGTCACTGATTTTACTGTGGATGATATTAGTGTGGCGGGTGGCACATTGTCTAATTTCCAATCAACGGATGCTAAAAACTATTCTGTATTAGTGAGCGCAAGTGGCGAAACATCAGTGACATTAACTCTTGCTGACAGTATTGCTCACGATAGTGCTGGCAATGGTAATAGTGCTTCGAATACATTGAATATTACCTATGATGATGTGCATCCTGGTGTTGGGATTTCGGGACCTATAAGTCCGGTGATCACCAGTTTTACCGCAACAATTGATTTCACAGAAGTTGTAACAGGTTTTGATGTTACTGATATCCAAGCGACAAACGCTAATTTATCGGGTTTTACAAATGTTGATGGTAAGCAATATACGGTGAGTGTGGCTCCTATCGCACAAACAACCGTTGAGTTAGCGATAGATGTGGATGTTGCTGTGGATAGCTTAGGTAACGGTAATACTGCTGCAACCAGTTATTCTGTCCTCTTCGATTTTAACGATGCTCCGGTGATTTTAGGCACGCCTGCCACCTCAGTGAATGAAGACAGTGCTTACAGTTTCACGCCCACGGCGAGCGATGATGACAGCGGTGACAGCTTAAGCTTTGTGATCACCAATCAACCGAGCTGGGCGAGCTTTAACAGTGTCACCGGCCAATTGAGTGGCACGCCAACCAATGCCGATGTCGGCACCAATGCTGGCATAGTGATCGGTGTCTTTGATGGCACGGTAACCACCAATCTCAGCAGCTTCAGTATCA